>DAONFN010000253.1:0-4969 GCA_035403625.1 Bacteroidales bacterium | reverse complement strand
CATTACGACGTCATGCCCGTCGATCCGGTCGACCTGTGGGAATCTCAACCCTTCAAGCCCGAGGTGCGTGACGGACGGATTTATGCCCGGGGAGCCGACGACGACAAAGGACAGTCCTTCATGCACGCCAAGGCCTTCGAGCTGATGGTGCGAACCGGTACCCTGCCCTGCAACGCCAAGTTCATGATCGAGGGCGAAGAAGAGGTGGGATCCATGAACATCGGTCCTTTCTGCCGGGAGTACAAGGAGATGCTGAAATCCGACATTATCCTGGTTTCCGATACCAGCATGATCGCCCTCGACACGCCATCGGTTACCGTGGGCTTGCGCGGACTGGCTTACATGCAGGTGGAGGTGACCGGCCCGAACATCGACCTTCACTCCGGCATCTTCGGCGGCGCCGTTGCCAACCCGGCCAACGTGCTGGCCCGCATGATCGCCTCCCTGACCGACGAAAACGGGCGCATCACCATCCCGGGATTTTATGATGATGTGGTGGAGATCTCCCGCGAAGAACGCGACGAAATGGCAAAAGCCCCGTTCGATGAACAGGCTTACAAGCAACGGCTGGAAGTGGACGAATTGTGGGGCGAGAAGGGTTTCACCACAAAAGAACGAACCGGCATCCGGCCCACCCTCGACGTAAACGGGATCTGGAGCGGCTATATCGCCGAAGGCACCAAGACGGTTCTCCCGTCTAAAGCGTATGCAAAAATCTCGATGCGCCTGGTTCCCAACCAGGACTATCAAAAGATCGGTGAACTTTTTACCCGCCACTTTGACGCCATTGCTCCGCCGTACGTGAAAGTGAAGGTGGAGGCGCTCCACGGCGGGCAGGCCTATGTTTCACCTATCGATACCCCGGGATTCCGGGCAGCCAGCAAAGCCATCGAAACCGTACTGGGGAAAAAACCGATCCCCGTCCGAAGCGGGGGAAGCATCCCCATTATTCCCCAGTTCGAAGAGATCCTTGGCGTAAAATCGATCCTGCTTGGCTTCGGACTCGAATCCGACGCCTGCCATTCACCCAACGAGAACTATCCCCTCGACAACTTCTTCAAAGGCATTGAAACCATTCCGTACTTCTACCAGTATTTCACCGAGATGACACGGTAGGCTGAAGTTACGGATGACCTCCACTCATCAGGAAGTATATCACTGTTTCACCAGCTTGGTCCTGACCTTGCCGGGTTGATCCAGCAAATAAATGCCTTCCGGCCACCTGGAAACGTCAAGCGTAGCGGGTATCCGGCCCTCAAAAAATTTTATTCCCAGGGAATTGAAAATTTGAACGGGTTCCGGGGAACCGGCCCGCGTTGGCGCCTCCAGGCGTACGAACTCCCGGCAGGGGTTGGGATACACGGTAATCCCGGGCAGCCCGGGTTCGTTCATCCCGACCGGCAGATACGCAAACGGACAGGGTGCAGAAAATTCTCCCGCCAGAAAACCGGCATCGACCGGCTGTACACTGAAATAATAGGTGCCGGCCGGGATGCCCGACACGATCCAGGCGGTGTCATAACCGGCGTTTCCCATGCACGACAGCCTGCAGAATCCGGTGGCCGTATCGGAGAGGGGGGAGAGAATGTCGGATCCGCCCGGGGTGGTTCCGATCGAAAGGTTATAAGTCAGCGAGGCCGCCGGTGTCTGAAGATCCGTGGCCGGATTCCACTGCAAAACGGCATGGTCGCCCTCCATCCCGGCGGATGTGCCGGAAGGCTGGGAGGGCGCGGTATTGATCTGGAACAGGGTGGTGTCGCCGAGGTTGTTCAGGTACAGGGCGGTGTGCGCCACATCGTAGGCATCGAGCCCGGTCAGCAACAGGTCGGGGTAACCGTCCCCGTTGCCATCGCCCCAGTTCACGCAACCCAGCTTGAATCCGGGTATCAGCGTGCTGACGTCGGTAAAATCAAATCCTCCCTGGTTCTTCAGCAATAGGGTGACGGGAGGACCGCCGCAGCCGGGAGATGCACCGATCATGAGCACATCGGGAAGCCCGTCGGCATTATAATCGGCAATATCGAAGTACGGATTCAGCAACGCGGCAGGGGGATGATCGAAACGGGTGAAATGTCCGCCGCTGTCGTTCCGGTAGAAAATGCAATACCCGTCAACGTAAAGATCGGTCCCGGCAAGCACCAGGTCGTTGTCGCCGTCACCGTCGAAATCAGCCCACTTCACCTGGCCGCCGTAAAGCCCGTAAAAGCTCTCCGGGGCGGGGGTGACGGCGGTGAAGGTGCCGTGGTCGTTTCGGTACAGGGCCGATACGATCCCGCCACCGGTGTTGCCGCATACCATCACATCCTGCTGCCCGTCATTATCGAAATCGGTCCAGCAACACATCGCGGTCTCCACCGTCGGGAGGGGAGCGCCGATGTCGGTGAATACGCCGTTGCCCTCGTTCCGCAGGATCCGGGCCATACCGCTGCCGGCCACCAGGATGTCGGGTCGCCCGTCGTTATTGAGGTCGCCGAATGTAGCCTGACCGTCCATCACCCCGGGAAGTACAATCCCCGACGGGACAAAATTACCTGCATTGTTGGTGAAGATCAGGGTGTGCGGGGTTCCCTGGGCGTCGATACCCGTCACAAGGAGATCGGGATCGCCGTCGGTGTCGTAATCGCCCCACTCCGCCGACCCGTAATGCACGGGCTGGAGTAAGGCCTGGATATCGGTAAAGGTGCCCCCGTCGTTGCGGAAGATCCGGGTGATTGGGAGATTGCCCTCCGTGCCGGTCATCGCAAGGTCGAGGTCGCCGTCAAGGTCGTAATCGCCCCAGGCGGTGGCGCTGTAACCAATCGCCGGCAGCCCGGTGGAATGCTGCGTGAAGAGGAACTGCTGGGCGGAAGCTCCTCCTGCCACCATCAGCAGGAAGAAGAGGATGACGGCCGTACGGAGCATAACACTATTTCTTTTGTTGCTTGGCGAAATTGTCCAGACCCTTGTCGAGGAATTTAACGAAGGCATCCACGTTGAGGTCGTAGGCGCGGGGCACGTTCAGCAGGTTCCCGCTGGTGTCGAGCAGCACATAGTAGGGCTGCGAATTGACGTTGAACCGGCTGATCTGCAGGTCCGCGAAGATCTTGCCCACCGTCTTTTTGACTTTTTTATCGTATTTGGAGGTGATCCACTCCTTCTCGGGCACTTCGGTTTTGTCATCCACATATAACGCGGTCACGATGAAATTTTCGCGCAGCCGCTTGAGTACCTGGGGATCCGACCAGACATTCGCCTCCATCTCACGGCAATTGACACAACCGTGGCCGGTGAAGTCGATGAACAATGGTTTGTTTTGTTTTTTCGAACAGGCCAGCGCCTGCTTATAGTCGAAATACCCCTCCAGTCCGTGCGGAAGCTTCAGGAAATCGGCATAACGGGGTTTGTCGCACAGGGTGGAAGCCGGTCGCGATCCGCCTCCCGTGTTCACGGTCGCCACTTCGTTCTTGATGATGGCGTTGAGGTCGAAATCCTGGTACGTGGTTGGCGGAAGGTACCCTGAAAGCGCCTTCAGCGGGGCTCCCCACATGCCGGGGATCATATAAACCACGAAGGCGAACACCACGATGGCGAGTAGGGTCCGGGGCACGCTGATGTAGGGAAGTTCCGAATCATGGTTGAACTTCAGCTTGCCGAGGAGATAGAGGCCCATCAGGAAGAAGATCACGATCCAGAAGGCCAGGTACACCTCCCGGTCGAGGATGTGCCAGTGGTAGGTCTGGTCGGCGATGCTCAGGAACTTCAAACCAAGCGCCAGTTCCAGGAAACCAAGTACCACCTTGACGGCGTTCAGCCATCCGCCCGATTTGGGAAGACCCGAAAGCCAGGAAGGAAAGAATGCGAAAAGTCCGAATGGAAGAGCGAACGCCAGCGAAAAGCCCAGCATCCCAATAATGGGCATCAGGAGGTTGCCGCCGGCCGACTGCACCAACAACGCCCCCACGATGGGACCGGTACAGGAAAATGAGACCAGCACCAGGGTGAACGCCATGAAAAATGCTCCGCCATACCCTCCTTTATCAGCCTGCTTGTCGGCTTTGTTGACCAGCCAGCTGGGCAGCGTGATCTCGAACATCCCCAGGAAGGACGCGGCAAATACCATGAAAATAAGGAAGAAGAAGAGATTGGGAATCCAGTGTGTGCTGAGGAAATTGGCAAAGTTGGCTCCGAGGGTGACGGCTACAACGGTCCCGATCACCGTGTAGATCAGGATGATCGACAGTCCGTACACGATGGCTTCGAGGCGGGCTTTGCGTTTGTTGGTCGAATCGTGCATGAAGAAGGTCACCGTCATCGGGATCATCGGGAAGACGCACGGGGTGACGATGGCCAGCAGCCCGGCTCCGAAGGAGATGAGGAAAAACCAGAGCAGCGATTGTTCAGCGGCCTGTTCGGCGGCCGTCTTTCCTAACTGGTCCTGGGTCACCGGTTTGGCCGTGTCTTTCTTTGCGCTGTCGGCCTGGATGGCAACCGTGCAGTCGCTGCCGGTGGCAGTCGCCTGCTCCGCGACCGGTTTTGCGTTGGGATCGCCTTTGATGGCGAATTCAAGATCGACCTCGGTAGGAGGGATGCACTGGTGATCGTCGCAGCTCATGAACTCCACGGTTCCCTTGATCCGGAAGTCGGTAGCGCTCAGTACCTTGATTTTCTGCTTGAAAACAGCCTTTTCCGAGAAATATTTAAGCGTCATCCCCGGGAACATCGGGTCGTTTTCCTCGATCCCTTTGGGCTCCGACGGTTTGCCTTCAAGTGCGTAATTTGGGCTTTTAGGGAAGGTGAAAGTGGTCGGTATCGGTCCGTCTTTCAGCGCTTTCTGTGCATATAAATGAAACGGGTGGTCGATCGTGGCGGTCATGACCAACGTGGCTTCGCCGGGCGTTTTCTGCTCGATGGCCGTCTTCCACTTGACCGGCTCAAGTATCTGGGAATAGGTAATAACGGGAAAAAGAAGCAGCAGAGTCGCAAGCCTGAA
>DAONFN010000252.1:0-4978 GCA_035403625.1 Bacteroidales bacterium | reverse complement strand
AAAAGGCTGATCCAGGAGTCGGGGCGCCCGATCATTTTTGATGCAGACGCCATCAATATCCTTTCGGAAAACAAGACCTGGCTTGGCTTCCTACCGGAAGGGTGCATCTTCACCCCGCATCCGAAAGAATTTGAGCGGTTGGTTGGCAAGAGTCAGGATGACTTTGAACGGAATCGCCTGCAGAGAGAATTTTCTTTCCGGTTTCGCTGTTATATGGTCCTGAAAGGCGCTCATACCGCCATCACGACACCGGATGGACGCTGCTATTTCAATACTACCGGCAATCCCGGGATGGCCACCGGGGGGAGCGGGGACGTGCTGACAGGAATCCTGACCGGTCTTCTGGCTTGCGGCTATTCACCCTTATCGGCCTGCCTGCTGGGTGTATTTCTCCATGGCCTGGCAGGCGATCTGGCAGCCGACCGTCTCGGGCACGAGGCGCTGGTGGCCACCGATATAATTGAAAATCTTGGTAATTCATTCCGATTTCTTTATGGAAAACTTTGAGAAAGATATGCTGGCGGCCATGGTACTGGCCCCTTACCTGCAGAAAGCAACCGCCCTTCGGGGGGTAAGGAGATACGTGGGAGGCAACCAGTTCCGTCACGCATTTGCCACCCTGGCGATCCTGATCGACTATCATTACATGGACTCCGTGTTACTGAAGGCTTCCGTGATTCATGACCTGATCGAGGATGTAAAGTGTACCTCTTATGATGAGATCCGAAATCTTGATTCGGACGGTCCCCGGGTACTGGAGCTGGTATTGGAGGTCACCCGGAAAAAGACGGAGACAAAGGAGGAGTTCCTGAGACGGATCCTGCTCGAAGGATCTGTCAATGCCAGGATACTGAAATGTGCCGACCGGATCAGTAATCTCACCGACCTTCATCCCGATATCTTCGACCGGGAATACATTAAGAATATGATCGCCGATACGAAAGAGTGGGTGGTCCCGATGGCAGAGCAGGTTAACAGGGACATGTTGTTCGAACTTGAGGATCTGATCCGGAGAAGGGAGAAGAACCTGAAGTTCTCCTCCTCAATTTACCCGATGAAGCGCCAGGATTAACTTCAGTTTGCAGCGGATTCCGCAAGGATATCTGCTTCCACGCGCAGGTTGTCGATGATAAAATTCTGCCGTTCGGGGGTATTTTTCCCCATGTAGAAGGCCAGCACATCCTGCATAGCCGAGTCGCGGGTGAGGATGACCGGGTCGAGACGCATGTCCTTGGCAATGAAATGCTTGAACTCGTCGGGGGAGATCTCTCCTAACCCCTTGAATCTTGTTATTTCCGGGTTGGCGCCCAGTTTTTCGATCGCATTCCGGCGTTCCTCATCCGAATAGCAGTAAATGGTCTTTTGCTTGTTCCTGACCCGGAATAAGGGAGTTTGCAGGATATACAGGTGCCCGTTGCGGACCAGGTCGGGATAGAACTGCAGGAAAAAGGTGAGCAGAAGGAGGCGGATATGCATCCCGTCGACGTCGGCGTCGGTGGCCACCACCACATAGTTGTACCGGAGGTTTTCCAGCCCTTCCTCCACATTCAGCGCTGACTGGAGCAGGTTGAACTCCTCGTTTTCATAAACCACCCGTTTGCTCAGCCCAAAGCAGTTCAACGGTTTTCCCTTGAGACTAAATACGGCCTGAGTATTGACGTCACGGGCTTTGGTGATCGAACCGCTGGCGGAGTCTCCTTCGGTAATGAAGATCGTCGATTCCGTCCCCCGCTCGTCGTGGTTGTTATAATGGATGCGGCAATCGCGCAGTTTCTTGTTGTGAAGGCTGATCTTCTTCACACTTTCCCGGGCAATCTTTTTGATATTGGCCCATTCCTTCCGTTCCTTTTCACTCTGCAAGATCCTTCGAAGCAGGGCTTCCGCGGTATCGGGATTCATGTGGAGAAAGTCGTCGAGCTGTTTTTTAACGATATCCATGATGTAGTTCCGAACCGTCATTCCGTCGGGCTCGACATGGAGTGAACCCAGTTTGGTCTTGGTTTGCGATTCGAACACCGGGTCCTGAACTTTAATGCTCAGGGCGGCAACCAGGGATGCCCGTATATCGTTGGTATCGAAGTCCTTCTTATAGAATTCGCGGATGGTTTTCACGAGGGCTTCGCGGAAGGCGGCCTGGTGGGTGCCTCCCTGGGTCGTATGCTGCCCGTTGACGAACGAATAGTACTCTTCCCCGTACATTCCGCAATGGGTGAAGGCGCATTCGAAGTCGCCGTCGCGCAGGTGGATGATCGGGTAAAGAACCGGGGTGTCGATGTAACTGTTTAAGAGATCGAGCAGTCCGTTCTGGGAGTGGAACCGCTCGCCATTAAAGATGATCGTCAGCCCGGTGTTGAGGAACACGTAATTCCACAGCATCTTGTTGACGTATTCAGGAATGAAGTGGAATTTTCCGAAGATATCCTCATCGGGCACGAAGGTTACGATCGTCCCGGTGCGCATCTCAGCCTGTTTCTCCCCTTCATCTGTCGTTATCTGCCCACGCCGGAACTCCACCACGTGCGTTCTTCCATCGCGCACCGACTGAACCCTGAAATGAGAGGCAAGTGCGTTGACCGCCTTTGATCCCACCCCGTTGAGCCCGACAGCTTTCTTGAATACCTTCGAGTCGTATTTCGCCCCGGTGTTGATCTTGGAAACACAGTCGACTACCTTCCCCAGCGGGATGCCCCGTCCGTAATCGCGTACACAGACCAGTTGTTCCTTGATGGTCACCTCAATTGTACGGCCAAACCCCATCACGAATTCGTCGATGGAGTTATCCAATATCTCCTTGATCATCACATAGATGCCATCGTCGGGTGACGATCCGTCACCCAGTTTACCGATGTACATCCCCGGCCTGAGCCGGATGTGTTCGCTCCATTCAAGGGAGCGGATACTATCTTCAGTGTAAATTTCTTCCGTTTGCATACCCTGATACCCGAAACCGGCGGCAAAGATAATGGAAAGCCCCGTCGTGGCTGACAAATCCATGAAAAGTTTTTAGGAAAGTTATCCACCGGAATAACCGTCTGACGCGTCGACCGGATTCAGGCTAAAGAGTTTACCAGGTTTGATTTCAGCCTTTTCTTATCCGTATGATGCCCGGGGCCTCATCACCGGAGCTTCATCGCTTTCAGTTCCTGGAAGAATCGCTTTATCTCACTGAATGTCAACAAAAAATCGACCGGTTTAACCTGTGTGATCCGGATAAAGACAATGAACTGGTACAGGGTGACAGCTGCATAGGAGGCGGAGGCGGCCCAGCCTGCGCCGGCCAGCCCGTACCGGGGGATGAGCCATACTCCCAGGAGGATCGTGAAGACAAGGCCTGAGGCTGACCCGATCATGTTGTGGACCGGGCGGTTGGTTCCGGAGAAATAACCGCTGAAGATCATGGAGATACTGAGCAGGACGATCCCGGGGGCCAGGGAGAGGATGACGGTTTTCACGGCAAAAAACTTCGCCGAGAAGAGGGCGGCGAAAACCCCAGCCGGGATGGCGACCAGAATGGTCATTGCCAGGGCCGTCACCACAAAGGCAATCTTGGCCAGGGAAAGCGTCATCCGGATCCCGTATTCTCGGTCTTCTTCATTCGACAAGCGGGAAAGCTGGACGGTGGCGATGCTGCGGCTGATGATCCAGAGTCCTTCGGCCAGTTGCATACCCAGTGAAAGGATCCCCACCGCGCTGCGTCCGAGGAAATGGTCGGTCAATTTGAGGCTCAACCGGTAATTGAGGGTCTGGAAGAGGTTGGCGAACTGAACGAAGGTGCCGAACCGGAGAATATCTCCCATCAGGCTTTTCATCCCGGTGAGTGGTTCCCTGCGAAGATGGGGGAGCAGAAACAGAATCCCAAGTATGAGTGCCAGGAGTTGGGAAACGAGGATGGAAAGGTACCAGGAATCGATCTTTGCCTCGCGGAACACAAAAATGAACAGTCCCAGGACCATGAACAGGGACAACGACTGCAGTAAACTGATGAGGTTAAATGCTTTCACCTTCTCAAGTCCGAGCAGCAGCATAGCATTGACCGATGCCAGCGACATCACCAGTGCCAGGAAAAGGACCTGCAGTAAATACCCGTCGGGGATGAGGGCGGCGGCGGGAAACAGGATGCCAATCCCCTCCAGCAGGAAGGAAGCGCCCAGGGTGATGACAAGGGTCCACAACGCGGCCGGTACGAACAGTCGGTAAATGCCGGCGCGGGGGGCAAGGTAAACCAGCGGTGCGCCGGCAACAAAATTGGTAAAAAGCTGGATGATGGTAACGGAGAAGACGATCAGGCTAATGGTACCGACTTTCTCGGGTCCGAGGAGGTTGGCGAGAAGCGTCCAGGTCAGAAAAGCGAGCAAAGCCGTCAACACCCGTGTGCCGATGGTTCCCAGGATATTTTTAACCACGGCTTCCCTCCTTTCCGGCAATTCGTTCCCTGATTTGATGGATCATATGACCAGGCAGGAACCGGTATGTTTTCCCATCGATCAGGGTGACGGTCCCGACGGCTGAAAGGGTGTGCAATCCATGCCTGAACCGGCAACCGGCCGGTGGTTCTAAAGTTCCGGCGACTTCTTCGCGAAAATCATCCGGTGTCAGGCTCACGATCCGGTTGATGATCACCCGTCCGCCATAGGTCCGGGAACTGTCCTGAGCCGGCCGGTAGAGGGTTCCCTCGTGGAGGAACGGGGTTCCTGCCGGCCGGGCTGAGCGGATGTCGACTTTCACCGGGTTCAGGAGGTGAGGCCGGAATTCTGCATCCAGTGATGGAGCGTGATAAACAAACAGGTGCGTGTTGGAACAGGACCGGGTGGTGAAGAAGAGCCACCAGCGTTCCATGAAGAACACGAGCGTGGGGTCTACTGCGCTGATTTCCTCAAGCAACACCCGGTCAATCACGAATTTTCCGGAGGTCTTATCGAGGCGATACAGCGTCAGCCGTCGCGATTCGGAGGCTTCCGGGAGGCAGTACACTTCTCCA
>DAONFN010000251.1:0-5007 GCA_035403625.1 Bacteroidales bacterium | reverse complement strand
TCCTCATTCCATTCCAGCCCGCTTTGCATCTGCAACAGGTCTTTCACGGTGATCCGGCTGCGCTCGTCATTCTTCCAGGTCCCGATGCCGGTTGTGCTTCCGGTATCAAGCAAACCATCCGCCGTCAGGAGTCCGGCCAGGCTGCAGGTGACGCTTTTCGCCATCGACCAGGCCGGGAAGCGGGTGGCCGGTGTAAATCCTGCCTTGTACCGCTCGACCACCGGAACGCCCCGGTGAAGAACTATAAAGGCGTAGGGATTTCCCCCAAATTCATGCCCTTCCACCAGCCGGTCGGCGATCGACTGCAGCTTGTCGGATGCCCCTGCCTGAAGGTTATCGGGTAACCGGTTTCCCTGCGGCCAGGGTACCGTATCGGGATCGTATCCGGGCCCCGGCAGCCGCGGAAAGGGTTTCCGCCGGTCCTGCGCATCCCCTCCGCCGGGTAATAACATGGTTCCGTATCCCTGCCTGTATACAGCGGTGGAACTTCGCCACAACAGATAGCTGGTAACACTTTTGCGAACCGTGTCAACCTTGCAGGAAACAAATTTGATCAGGGAAAAATTCAGCTCGTTGGCCTTTACGTCATCCGATTTCCGACCCGAAATAAAAACGGAGGAGCACAGGATTTTTGCATGATATCCTGTCGCAACCCGGAGCAGTATATCCAAACGGAGCACCCCGGCTATGATCCCGGCAAGGATCAGCAACCCCGTTATTGTCAGGATCCTTTTTTTCATGATGGATCCGGCATTCCGGCGAAGAAACATAAACCCGGTTGCCGGTAAGGGGGAGGGATCAGTTTTTGGTGTCGGTCGGTTCGGAACCGGATTTCTTATCCGCAGGCTTTTTCAGTTCCTCGTCAACACCGTCCATCCCTTCTTTAAAACTTTTCACACCTTTTCCGAGACCGTGCATCAGTTCAGGGATCTTCTTTCCTCCGAAAAAAAGAAGGATACCCAGCCCGATCAGGAGAAGTTCGGTAGTTCCGAGACCAAATACCAAAAGAATACTCAATGTCATAGCGTCGGTTTTTATTTGCGCCGGAATGCAAAGATACAAATGTTAGCGCAAAACCGGTAACGGGTTTAAAAAGAAGCAGGAGTCGCCGTAACTGAGGAAGCGGAAGTCGTGGCCCAGGGCATAGGAATAGGCATCCCGCCACGAATTTCCCGCCAGGGCCGCAATGAGCAGGAGTAGCGTGCTCTGGGGCAGATGAAAGTTGGTGATGAGCCCTGAAATAACACGAAAGGTGTACCCGGGAGCGATCAACAACCGTGTTTCCTCCGTAAAGCTGTCCAGCCCGCGGCGATCGAGATACCCGAGCAGGGCCTCCAGTGCCTCCCCAAGGCGGATTCCTTCCGTCCCTTCCCGCTCATAAGGTTCCCACTGGCCTATTGAAAGATCTTCCGGATCACCTTCCTGCAGGATCCGGATCCCGGCCCAGAAAAGGCTTTCCAGGGTCCGGGCTGCGGTGGTGCCCACGGCAACGACCGGTTGGTGGCCGGAAGCCAGCCTGGCTGTCAGGGACCGCGGAACCACCATGTTTTCGTGGTGCATCGGATGATCTCCGATCAATGGAGTCGTCACCGGACGAAAGGTGCCGGCGCCGACATGCAGCGTAACTTCGGCTGTGTCAAAGCCCGATCGCTGCAGCTTTGCGATCCCCGCCCCGGTGAAGTGAAGGCCAGCCGTAGGCGCCGCGACCGATCCGTCATAGCGCGCGAAAACGGTTTGATACCGCTCTTCATCCCCCGGACCGGCCGGACGGGTGATGTAGGGGGGAAGAGGAACTTTCCCGGCAGCTTCCAGGATGGCTGAAAAGGGCAGATTTGAAGGCTCCCAGCTAAATTCGATCCGGAAGGCGCCGTCGCCTGCATCACCGGCAAACCCGGCATACAACCGGCAAGGCTTTCCGTCGTGAACCGCCTCCAGCGCCAGGCTTCCCGATTTCCATCGTTTTAAATTTCCTACGAGACACTTCCATGTAACTCCCGATGAATGACGGAATGCAGCCTGGATCTCCTTTTCCGGGGCCAGCGGCTCCAGGCAGAAGATCTCCACCTGAGCCCCCGTTTCCTTCCGGAAGAGCAGCCGCGCATGGACCACCCGCGTGTTGTTGAAAACCAGCAGGCTCCCCGCGGGCAGGTAATCACCGATCGATTTGAAAACATCTTCCGAAATTTCCCCGGGGCGGACTACCAGCAGCCGGGAAGTGTCGCGGACTTCCAACGGCGACTGTGCGATCCGCTCCGGGGGCAGGGGATAATCATAATCGCTGATCCGGATGGTACGGGGATCGGTCATGAGTTGCGAACCGGTCAGTGCTTGTCGGAATTGAAAAACGTTGGCCGGAAGGTGAGCTGGATATAGGCATACTGCGCCCACTTCGCGGTGCCGGTCTTCAGGTCGTTGAGCCGTTCCATGGTGGAGGTGGGGAGGAAAAAGCAATAAGCGGCATTCAGCTCCAGCGAAGGCACCGGCTTGTACAACACCATGAGGTCCACCTCTGATCCCAGGTTCTTGCTGACTGAAACGTAAGGCAAATCGGAGGGTTTCGTTGTGGTGACCGGGAGGTATCCTTTCGCCAGCCCGAACATGCGATAAGTGGCTTCCACCGAAGCTTTCTCTGTGAATGAGTAGGTGAGCTTGCCGTATATGTCGGTAAGTCCGGCCGTATTGCCGCTTGTGGTTTGGGTAGAGAACATATCCATATACCCGTAAAATCCATGACTGGAAGGGTAGAGAACGGCAAACGAATTCGATTTGGTTTTTCGTCCCTCAACATCGGAATAATCGTTCCCTGTGAACCGTTCGTAACCGGCCAGCACGGTGAAAGGTTTAACGATCCTGTAAGAGGCATATCCGCCAAAGAACCCGGCGCTGATCTTTTTTCCGTCGGAAAGGTGACCGGCCTGGTAATATGCGGAAGCAAAGACTTTCAGATTCTTCCAGGTGTAACTCCCGGTACCCCCGAAGGTAAAGCGCCCGTAAAGCTGGTTGGGATAAGGGGTATTGAAAGTGGTCGTGGTGTACACCGGTACAACCGAGGTGCCGATGGTATCATGGTTCGAATTGGTGACGACGATCGATGAATACCCGGTCACCGAGCTTTTCTTTTCGCTGGATGCGGGTTTCTGAAATACATCCAGCACTCCCAGCACGCTGAAAACCAGGTTGTCTTTCAGGAATTTCTTCTGTTCATACAGGTACCCCATGTATTTGTAATTCTTCAGAAGATAGGGCCCCAGGTATGCCGAGGCCGGCGCGCTGTTGTTGATCGCAATACCCAGATCGCCCTTGTATCCGGCCTTCGGTGCCTCCCACTGCAGGAGGACCATGTCATGGGTGGCTCCTTTTGGCCCCCAGTTGGAATTGCCAAGGATCCGGCTGTCGTCGTATATCAGTTCCATTCGCCCGGTTTTAATGGCAAATGACTTGCTGAAGGCATAGCGGAACCATGCCTCGTACACATTCACCGTGTTACGCGTGATCGTATCGGAGCTGTAGTTATTCTCTCCGTAAACATACGCCTGCTGAACCGAGAACCGGGCCGTCAGGGCGTCGTTCTTGTAGTCGAAGATAAGCCGGTTACGACCCAGGATATCGGCATACGGGGTCTTGTTTGAATCCCGCAGCTTGGAATAGCCGTCGCGGTATTCGGCGCGGGGACGAAATTCGCCGGAGAGGATGAACTGGGCCTGGCCGGAAGGAGCAAGCATAATAAGAAAACAGGTGGTGAGAACCAGGATGTAAATGTGTTTCATCGGGATGGAATGTTAGAGGAATGATTTTTTACCGGGGGCAAAAGTAACCAAATTGGATGACATGGAAGGCAGATCGATATGTTTGTATTGCGGGATTGGATAACTTTGTGAAAAAATGATACCATGAAAATCCGGCAGCATGTACCCAATACCCTCTCGGTAATGAACCTGGTGAGCGGACTGGTGTCGCTGACTTTTACCTTCCGGGGTGATTTCGTTTCCGCATCGATGCTGATCTTTCTTGCAGCCGTTTTCGACTACCTCGACGGTAACGCCGCCCGCTTGCTGAAAGCCTATTCGGAACTGGGGAAACAACTGGATTCACTGGCCGACCTGGTCTCGTTCGGGGTGGCCCCCGGTATGATGGTCTTCATGATGTTGTCGTCGCACTGCGAGGGTAGCTGTAACTCCCTCGAGCGGATGCACATCACTCCCTGGTTTGCCATGCTGATCCCGGTTTGTTCCGCCCTGCGACTGGCTAAATTCAATATCGATCTCCGTCAGGAGGTCAACTTCATTGGTCTGCCTACGCCGGCCAATGCAATCTTCTTTGCTTCAATTCCCCTGGTTCTCTATGTTCAGCCGGGTATGTGGGAGATGATCCACGTTGATTTCCTGGTCACTTTCTTTGCCAATACCCGCATCCTGACCATCCTGACGGTATTTTTCTCCTACCTGCTGATCTCCGATTTCAAAATATTCTCGCTGAAATTTAAAAGCATCGCCTGGAAAGGCAACCAGTTGCGATTTGTTTTCCTGACGATCTCCTTGGCGCTGTTCCTGCTCCTCTTCCTCAACGCCATCCCCATCATCATCCTGCTCTATATCCTGGCCTCAATCTTCTTCCAGCACCTGATCACCGACTGATCCCCCCGCCTGCTCTGATGTTCTATTGTTCTACTGTTCTACTGTTCTACTGTTCTATTGTTCCCCATCCCCTATCTCAACTCAAAATTCTGTCCGAGGTAGACTTTCCTCACATGCGGGTCGCCTGCCAGTTCCTGGCTTGACCCGGCCCTGAGGATCGATCCTTCGAAGAGCAGGTAAGAGCGGTCGGTGATGGAGAGGGTTTCGTGAACGTTATGGTCGGTGATCAGTACTCCGATGTTCCTTTCCTTCAGCCGTTTCACGATCTGCTGGATATCTTCCACCGCGATGGGATCGATGCCCGCGAAGGGTTCGTCGAGCAGGATGAATTTCGGGTCGACAGCCAGCGACCGGGCAATTTCGCAACGCCGCC
>DAONFN010000250.1:0-5037 GCA_035403625.1 Bacteroidales bacterium | reverse complement strand
ACCTGAAGAAGGTCCTGGCCAAGAACATTTGCCACCAGGCCATCTTATATCCGCGCCGGGTATTCATCGACTATGGTTGTTTTGATACCCGGTACAGGGTTACGGCTGACTATGACTTCAATCTGCGGTGCTGGTCCCATCAGGAATTTGAATACACGGATAAGATCATTGCCACTTTCCATTCGGGGGGAAGTTCTTCAGAGGGAGTGCATGACCGGCTCAGCATTGATTTTCCTTACAAGGTAAAGCAATACTTCGGGCTGCACGCGGGAGATGAGCGTTTACTCGATCCTGAATCCCCCTTTCTCGACATCCTGCCGCGGTACCCCGGTCTGGACTGGAATTCCCTTGATGAAAAGATACCTGATGCAGGGGTGATGGAAACAGGGGAGCTCCTGCCGGATATTTCGGCAACCGACCTGACGGATCTTCTGCGTTCGACCGGTAACAGGGTGATCGTCGCATTCAGTCACGATAATTACCTGGTCATTACCGGAGGCGTCCAGAATTACATGAAGAAGGAGAGGATCTGGTTTGAGGAAAGATCCATCGCCTACCTGCAGTTTCATCCGGCCACTAAAGAACGGCTTTCTGCCAATCCGGCATCCTTTGAGGTTGTGGCCTGTCTGAATGACCGGACCATCGGGAAGATGTCGTCCACCGGTTTTCTCCTTTTTGGAGAATCCCTTTCCCGTTCTACGCCTGTAAACCCGGTCGGAGTCCTGGTTCATCATACGCTGAATTGGCCCCTGACGGTATTGGAGCGTTTTCTCGGATGGATGAACGGAATCCCTCTTGTCTTCTGGTTGCACGATTATTTTCTTATCTGCCGGCAGGTAAACCTGTTACGTAATGATTACGAGTACTGTCACAAACCAGGACCCGACAGCAATGCCTGCATGATTTGCCGGTATGGGGAACTCCGCCGGGAGAACCTTCCCCTGTTCCGGTCGCTGGTCGGGAAATTCCCTTTTGAATATCTGACTCCTTCGGAAGTGAGCCGTGCCATCCTGGCGGAGGAGTACCCGGAAATTGCGGACAAGATCACGATTTCCCCTTTACTCAGGCTCGTCAATCCGGTTCCCATTCAGAGAGAACGGGCCTGCCATTACACCGATCCTGCTTACCGGATCCGAATCGCTTTTCTCGGCACACCCGTGCGGTTAAAAGGATGGGAGACCTGGAGAAAATTTGCCGATTCGCCGGTGGCCGACTCGTACGACTGCTTCCAGTTTTCCAAAGATCCAGCCGGCGTACCGGAGTCGTTCGTATATGTTGATTCCCGCGAAGGACCTGAAAGATCCGCTATTCACCAGTTGGTACAACACGCGATCGACGTGGTCTTCCTCTGGTCCATCGTACCTGAAACTTATTCATTCACGGTTCATGAGGCCCGGGCAGCCGGCTGTTTTATCATCACGAATCCACGCAGCGGGAACATTGCATTCCGCGTTCAGCAGGAGCGATGCGGGGTTGTGCTTTCATCCGACGAAGAGCTGATGGAGTTGCTTGGCCGGCCCGACCAGCTGCGGGAACTTCTTGTTACCCATGCAGGGATTATCAAGGTTACCGCCGAACTGGAACATAATGAGCCGGAGATTTGTCACCCATTACTATCTTAGCGATCCATGGATACACCTGCCGTCAGATGTCTGACATCCATCACTTCATCGTATCTTCCGAAGGCCAGAATTCTCGCAAAAAGCCTGAAGAGGTTCCATCCGGGGTGGAGGTTTGATGTACTGCTCTCCGATCGGCTGCCGGAAGAGGTCAACCTGGCAGAAGAACCGTTCGACTCCGTGATCTACCCGGAACAGATCCCGCTGGAAAACAGGCAGACCTGGATATTCCGGCATGCCCTCGTGGAACTTTGCACGGCCATGAAGGGGCCGGGACTGGAATACATACTGGATACTTACCAACCCCGGAAGGTGATCTATTTCGATCCCGATATGGTGATCTTCAATGCACTCGACGAGCTGGAGAGACTGCTCGACATCCACCCGGTCATCCTTACCCCGCACCTCACGAAGCCGAATACCAGTCTCCAGGCGATCATCGACCACGAGATTTGTGCGATGCAGCACGGGATCTTCAACCTTGGTTTTTTCGCTGTGAGGAATGAAGGCCAGGGCCGGGATTTCGCCCGCTGGTGGTCGCACCGCCTTTACCATTTCTGTTACGACGACAAAGCTTCCGGCCTTTTCACCGATCAGAAATGGTGCGACCATGTACCTGCCTTTTTTGACGAGACGTACATCCTTCGCGATCCGGGATATAACGTGGCGACCTGGAACATCAACATGCGCCCTCTGATCCTGACAGACCAGGGGATACTCCTGGCCGACGGGCGCCCCCTGCGATTTTATCATTTCACCGGGTTCGATTCGGGGGCAGGTCACCAGAGCCTGAGTCAATACGGAGGCGATAACCCGATCCTTAAAGAGATGTGGGATTGGTACGCGAGGGAACTGGATCGGAATGGTCAACCGGACGCTGAAAAATATGAATGGTATTACGGGAAGTTCAGGAACGGGAAGGTCATTACCCCGGAAATGCGTCAGAGATACATGCAACGTCCTGATCTTCAGCAAGCATTTCCAGATCCGTACGAAACAACCAAAGAAAGAGGCGGGTATTACGAGTGGTACACGAAGTACCCGGATTTCAGCTAAGTTGGCGGGCGAACCCACGGCCGAATAATTCGTTCCGATAGGAGGAGGTTGGTAAAAAAAGTATCTTTACCCTCGAATTGATCCCGGTTGCCCGATGAATGATGTCCGCCTGATCGCTTTTTATCTGCCCCAGTATCACCCGATTCCGGAAAATGATGCCTGGTGGGGGACCGGCTTTACGGAGTGGACCAATGTGACGGCCGCCAGGCCCGTCTTCCCGGGCCATTACCAGCCCCATCTGCCGGCCGATCTGGGTTTTTACGATCTGCGGGTCCCGGAGGTGAGGGAAGCACAGGCTCAACTGGCCAGAGATCATGGCATTTACGGCTTCTGCTACTATTACTATTATTTCAACGGCAAGCGGTTACTGCACCGGCCGCTCGATGATATGCTGGCTTCGGGGAAGCCCGACTTTCCCTTTTGCCTTTGCTGGGCCAACGAGAACTGGACCCGCCAGTGGGACGGTCACCATGACGACATCCTGATCCGCCAGGCCCATTCGGTAGCCGATGACCGTCGGTTCATCCGGTCGATCCTACCGGCCCTGAAAGACCCACGGTACATTCGGGTCGACAACCGGCTTCTCCTGCTCGTTTACCGCCCCGAATTGCTGCCGGAGCCGGCGAAAACGGCAGAGATCTGGCGTTCGGTCGTGCGGAAAGAAACCGGCGCCGACCTGTACATCTGCGCGGTCAACAACTTCATCAAAGATATCGATCCCCGCCCACTGGGCTACGACGCTACCGTTCAGTTCCCGCTCGACTATACCGAAGCGTGCAAGATCGACAAAGCCACCTTTGCTGCGCTCCATCAGACTGATCCTGCCTCACTGGCTGGCAACTGGCTCATCAACTTTCCCACCGTGGTGCGGCACATGGTCAACATCAAAAAGCCCGGTTTTACCTTTTTCCGCGGGGCCTTCCCCTCGTGGGACAACACTGCCCGCAGAGCGGATGCCAGCACGGTGTACATGCACTCCTCCCCGGAGTTGTACAAGCTTTACCTGAAAGCGGTGATCGGCCTGACCAAGAGGGAAAATGCCGGCGATGCGAACCTGGTGTTCCTGAATGCCTGGAACGAATGGGCGGAAGGCGCCCACCTCGAACCGGATAAAAAATATGGATTGCGCTTCCTCCGTGCCACCCGCGACGCCCTGCAGGAAGAAACAGACCTAGAAGCGACTATGAAGGAGATTGATGACATCGATACTGAATCCAGGATTTTTTACTCAGCCGCTGCCGGACTGCAGGAGCAGGTCACAGCCGCCGGTAACAGGATCCATGACCTCATCATACAGGCGGATAGTGAAAGAGAGGAGTACCAACGGCAACTGGCCGAACTTAACGCATCGCTCGCTGAAAAAGAGCATGTCGCGGCTACCCTGGCACAACTGATCGAAAGCAAGGACCGGCAAATCGCCGCGAAAGACGCACAACTGTTGGCCAGTGAAACGATCCTGCAGGAAAAGGAGACCCTGGCGCAACAGAAAGAATCGCATCTCGCCACACTGGCGGAACAGATCGGCGTGCTGGAAGCCAGGCTGAAGGAAAAGGACGACCGGATCACGGCCAGGGAAGACCAACTGCAGGAGAAAGAAGACCTGATCCGTGCCAAAGAAGAGCAACTGCAGACCAAGGAGAGCCTGGTCCAATCGAAAGAAGATCAATTGCGCGAACGGGAAGACCGGATCCGGGAACTGGATGTTCGTCTTCACGAGCAGCTCGACCGGATTACCGACCTTACCTCCCGTGCGGCAGGACTGGAGATCCAGTTGCTGGCAACGGAGAACCGGCTGGATGTGCAAACCCATCTGACGGAGGATGTGCAACTGAAACTGGCTGCGGAATTGTCGGAGGTGTCCCGGCTGAAAGACCTTCTGGAGGCCAGCGGCGATCGCATCCAATCCCTGCTGCAGACCGTCAGCGAACGGGAGCAGGCAAACCGGGAACTGGAGGCCGAGCTCGAAACCCGGCAGCTGATCCTGCTCGGAAAAGAGCGTGAAATATCCGACCTTGAAAGTCACCTCCGTGAGGTTTCGGATCAGCTGGCCCGGGCGGAAGAACTCATCCGGGAAAAAGAATCGGCGATCACCACCCTGGGGCAGCAGGTGGCCGATCTGCAGGCTGTCATCCAGGATCGGACTCAACGGATCGGTGAGCTCGAAACAGCCCTCCTCGAAAAGGTCCGCAAGGTGGATAGCCTGAATGAACTGTTGGGCAGACGGGACGAAGAGATCCGCCGGCTGAACAACCGGATGCAGGCGCTACTGACCTCCTTATCCTGGAAGATCACCCGGCCTCTGCGCCGTTCGCTGGATATCCTTTTCTCCATTTTCTATTTCTTCTGCCCCTTCGGCTCGAAA
>DAONFN010000249.1:0-5052 GCA_035403625.1 Bacteroidales bacterium | reverse complement strand
CATCCCGCTTTACATGCTGATTCTCCTCTTCAACCTCCCGGGATTTCCGGTGCCTGTCCTTCCCCTGCGCCCGCAACTGTACCTCGCGGCCCTCGTGGTACTGACGACAGTGGTCCTTCCGCTCACCCTCACCTGGTTTCTCCGCCGGCTGGGACTGGTGGGTTCGATAACGATGGAACGGCGCGAGGAACGGGCATTTCCGATCCTCACAACCGCCCTGTTCTATTACCTCACTTATTACCTGCTGAAGGGGATCCACCCGTCGGCGCTCTTCAGCTTTTACATGCTGGGGGCCACGCTGCTCGGAATTGTGTCGATGCTGGTCAATTTCTTCCGGAAGATCAGCCTGCACATGGTGGCGGCAGGAAGCGTCACCGGGCTGTTTCTCGGGCTTTCGCTGAATTTCGGCATCAACCTGCAGACCGCGGTGATGGCGTCGGTCCTCATCGCCGGGGTAATCGGGTATGCACGGATGAAGATGGAGACCCACCGGCCTGCGGAGATCTATTCGGGATACCTCACCGGGGCGGTGGTGATGACGCTGCTGATGCTGCTGCCCTGATCAGAAGGGCATGAGAACGATGCCCACGGAAACGGGATAGAGGTCGACCCCCGTACCCGACTGGAACACCTTGCTGAGGGAATAATACGCATTGACGTTGATCCACTTGTACCCGAACCGCAGGGTGGGACCATAGGCAAATTTCTCGAGGTTCTTCACCCGTTTGAAGGAGGTGCGGAGGGTGTTTCCCGAATGGAACAGATAGTCGTCGCCCACCCATTTGGCCTGGCCCTGCAACAGCATGCCGACTTTGAATCCGGCGGCCACCGTGAATTTGCTTTTCGATTTCCACCGGAATTCCATGGGTATTTCGAGGTAGGGGGCGGTGACTTTGCTGCGCTTATACCGGAGGGTATCTTCAATCTTCACAAACTGGAAGGAGAGGCTGTCGGCCTGGTAGCGATAGTTCCAGTAGAGGTTGTGAACCGTGAGGCCAAGGCCGATGCCGAAACCGAAATTGCTTTTCCCAAAGGGCACGTTGTACGTCCCGACCACACTGACGCCCTGGTTGATGGTGCGGGTCTTCATGCCCGCCGGGGTGTTCATGTAGATATCGGAGAAGAGCCCGAAGCCGATGCTGATCCGTTTCTTCGCGGTGGTGTTGACCACCTGGGAATGACCGGTGGTGGGAAGGGTCGCGAGGAGGATGAGAGCGGCCGCCGTCAGGCCGGCCAGGTATTTCAAGCCATGGTTCATACGATGTGTGTTATCCGGTTGCAAAAGTAGGTATTAATAGCCTGATAACGTTCATTTCGCCGGAAAATTGGATCATCCCCACAAGTTTTCGGGATAGACCCCCCGGTTGACGAGCTCGCGGATGCTGGCCACCACCTTCGGGCGGTCCTCCTTGTAGGTCATGCCGAACCATTTTTCTTCGCAAGGGAGAATGCGGACGGTGGCACGGCCGGTGCGGATCAGTTCGTTGACCACGGTGGGAATGTAGAATTCAGCCTTCAGGTCGGAGGCGTTGCGGGCGATGAATTCGCCGAACCCTTTCCGCAGGTGGGAGAAGAAAGAGGGGGTGAACCCCCAGAAATTCATCGAAACGATGGAACTGCCGGGCACCTCCACCTGGCTGCCGTTTTCCCCGGAATAGGTGATCACGCCATCTTTCCGTTCAATGTGCGTCCGTTCGACCACATCGACCAGGAAGGAATCCGGGTCGGGAACGCAGAGACCCCGTGAGACGCCGCCGAACTCCGACAGGGTGTTGCCCAGCCGGTAGCCCATCATGCAGTAGTCGTTCTCCCGGGCGTGTGTCCAGCCGCGATAGTAGCCGGCCAGCGCCTCAAAGGCTCCGCGGCCGTAGAAATCGTCGGCGTTGATCACGGCGAAAGGCCCGTCGATCTTCCCGTCGGCCATCATCACCGCGTGGCCGGTGCCCCAGGGCTTGCTGCGGTTGTCGGGAATGACGATCCCTTCGGGTACCATCCAGGTTTCCTGGAACACATAGTCGAGATCGGCCCGGTCGCTCAGCCGTTCCATAAAAGCCTCCTTGAAATCATCTTCAATGGCCTCTTTGATGATGAAGATCACCTTTCCGAAGCCGGCCCGGATCGCGTCGAAGATCGAATAATCGATGATGGTTTCGCCCGAAGGGCCCACCCGGTCGAGCTGCTTCAGCCCGCCGTACCGGCTGCCCATACCGGCAGCAAGGATCAATAAGGTTGGTTTCATATTACAGTTAGCTCATTTAACAGATCCCGAAAAACCGTAATGACCTCGTATTTCACTTTCCCGCGGAAATTTCCATGACCGGTTCTTTCCCTCTCTACGAAAAAAATTATACGGAGAAACACGGAGAAACACAGAGGAAGGTTCAGGAAACATGCTTCAACATTTATCGGATGAAAGGGTCAACGTACGTGCAGAAAAATTGCAAGAAGGTTGGTATCAGCCGGATGAGCCGGTCACCATCTCCGGATCTTATGTCCTGCGAAGGCATAGTAAAGGATATACAGGTAGCACGGCGCCAGGATCCAGTATGCCTGGTGTGCGGTGAAAACATCGACGAGCCGGCCGTAAAGGAGCGGAATGAGGGCGCCCCCGGCAATGGCCATGATGAGCAGCGACGACCCGATTTTGGTAAATCGTCCCAGTCCGTCGATGGCCAGTGGCCAGATGGCGGGCCACATGATGGCATTGGCCAGTCCCAGCAAGGCGATGAAGAAGACCGACAGGTCGAAGGGAAGGGTAACCGGGATCCCGATCGCATGGAGGTTGAGGAAGGATTGCGCATGGTTTCCGGCCGTTCCGATCGCCAGCAGGGTGAAGGCGAATCCCGCCAGGGCGGAGAACATCAGCGCCTTCTCCTGTTTCAGGTATTTGGGCGTGAAGATGATGCCAAGGATGTAGCCGAGCACCATGGCCGCCAGGGTGTAGGAAGCGAAATACTTCGCCAGTTCAAACGAGAACCCGCGTGACTTCCCGTAGTTGATGATGGTGTCGACCGCCACCACTTCTACGCCTACGTAGAGGAAGATCGCCAGTACGCCCAGCACGAGGTGCGGGAACTGGAAGACGTTGCTCTTTCCGGCGTTGGCGGCGGAGGTGGATTCGTCTTCGTGGTCGGTGTCGATGTCGGGCAGCGCTGAGAAACGGAGCAGCACCGCCAGGATCACCAGCACCACCGCCATGATGACGTATGGAAGGATGATGCGGCCGGCCAGCTCATTGAGGGCCGCCGCTTTCTGTACCTCGTCCATGGCGCCGAGGAGGGTTTTGTCGAAGCGGTCCATGCCCCGGAGCACGATCGCGCCGAGGATCAGCGGGCTGATCACCCCGGCGGTCTTGTTGCAGATCCCCATGATGCTGATGCGCTTCGCCGCGCTTTCGAGCGGTCCGAGGATCGTCACATAGGGGTTGGAGGCGGTTTGCAGCACCGCCAGTCCGGTGCCCTGTACGAAGAGCCCTGTGAGGAACAGTCCGAAGGTGCGGGAATAGGCTGCGGGAATGAAGATGAGCGCCCCTAAGGCCATCAGCAGCAGGCCGAGCGACATGCCGTTGCGAAACCCGGTTTTGTGCAGCACCCACGACGACGGCGTGGCCATCACGAAGTACGAGATGTAGAAGGCAAAGGCAACGAAATAGGATTCGAAGTTGTTCTTTTCGCAGGTGATCTTCAGAAAGGGGATCAACACCGAGTTGAGCCAGGTGACGAACCCGAAGATAAAGAAGAAGATCCCGATGATGGTGATGGAGAGGAGGTAGCTCCCCCTGCCGCCGGTGCGGGTTTGCGGCATGCCCGCCTGTGTAGCCATGGCCGGAGATTTGGTGAGACGAAAGCTTGGACGGGCAAAAATAGTTAAATTATCTCGTCCTTCTTGTGTTTGATCATCCGGCCTTCCACCACGAAGAAAATCGACTCGGCGATGTTGGTGGCATATCCTGCGATGCGGTCGATATGCGTAAGGATGATCACCAGGTGGGTGGCGACCACGATCACTTCGCTTTTGTGCATCATCTCGTCGAGAATGCGGGCTTTGATGGTCAGCACCTTTTCTTCGATGGCGGCCGCCGAAGTAAAGATATCTTTGACAAAGGCGGAGTTGCGGTTCTGGAGGATGTTGACGACATCGCGAACGATCAGGTCGGTCATCCCGATAAGATCGTCGATGTGGTGCTGGGAAAGGATTTCGCGGTATTCGCTCACCCCTTCCACCTTCTCGGCGATGTTCACGGCCAGGTCACCGATGCGTTCGAGATCGTTGTTCATCTTCAGGGCCGACATGATCAGGCGGAGGTCGGTGGCCACCGGCTGTGTGAGGGCGAAGATGCGCTGGCACAGCTTGTCGATCTTCACGTCGAGCTTGTCGACCTTGTTGTCGAGACTAATGACCTGGGCGGCCAATTCGATATCGCCCGCCAGCAAGGCTTCCAGCGACCGGTGTACCTGGTCATACACCAGGCTTCCCATCTTCAGGAGTCGCCGGTTCAGCTTCTCCAGTTCCTGTTCGAAATGTCGTTCCATACTCCGATCTTCGATTTACGATTTACGATATACGATGTTGGATGTACGATTATAAAAGTAATAAGCATACTGCGTCACCTCCGTCACCTCCGTCACCTGGTCACCCCCGTCACCTTTTCCCTGTTACCCAAATCTCCCCGTAATATACTCCTCCGTCTGTTTCACGTCGGGCGTGGTGAATATTTTCCGGGTCTTCCCGAATTCGATCAGCTGGCCCAGGTAGAAGAAGGCCGTATGGTCACTCACCCTGGCCGCCTGCTGCATGTTATGCGTTACGATGACGATGGTGTAATTCTTTTTCAGCTCGAAGATCAGCTCTTCGATCCTGGCCGTGGAGATGGGATCCAGGGCGCTGGCAGGCTCATCCATGAGGATGACCTCCGGTTCGACCGCCAGGGTCCGGGCGATGCACATACGCTGTTGTTGTCCACCGGAAAGCCCGAGCGCCGAGTCGTGCAGCCGGTCTTTCACCTCTTCCCAGATGTAGGCTTTCTTCAGGGAGGTTTCCACGATTTCGGCC
>DAONFN010000248.1:0-5095 GCA_035403625.1 Bacteroidales bacterium | reverse complement strand
GTGGGAGAAGGAACCCTTCCCTGGTCAACCTATGCCACGTTCGATTCCCTCACCGGCGCTTTCCGGCGGGGCGACTGGAACCGCTCGGCTTATTTTGCCGCCGACCTTGGCCATTATGTGGGCGACGGTCACATGCCGTTGCATATCACCGCCAACTACAACGGGCAGAAGACGGGGCAGACAGGCGTCCATTCGCGGTACGAAACAAGCATGATAAGCCGGTATGAGGATCAATTGGTTTACCAGACGGATTCCGCCCGTTACATCACCGGCGATATCCAGAATTATATCTTCCAGTACCTGTACCTGAATTATAAGTATGTCGACAGTATCCTGATCGCCGATGAAGACGCTTCTTCTCTCAGTGGCAGCACCAGTTCCAGTGCCTATTACGGGTTTCTTTGGGAACGAACAGGCACCTTCACCACCGGACTGATGAAGCGCGGTTCACAAACTCTTGGCGACTTGATCTATACGGCCTGGGTAAAAGCCGGAAGCCCCGTCTTCAATCCGAATGCGATCGGTGAACTGGGCAATGGATCAGTCTTTTATGCCGTGTATCCCAATCCCGCCGGGGGCATCGTGCATTTCCCGGTTTATTCAAACGGAAGGGGAGAACCGGTTACCCTCGAGATTTTTGACGCAAAGGGCCAGCTGGCTGAAATAATTGAGGGAAAGAACCCCGCACCGGGCCTCAATGATTATTCGCTTGAGACGAACAACCTCAAGGCGGGGGTTTACTTCTGCAGGATTAAGATGGGCACAGCCAGCGCGTCACGCCGGTTCGTGGTGGCTCCTTAGCCACTCGCGGATATTGGTTTCAACTCGCGTCGAAAGGTGCGAAGTTTCCGACCGGGTGAATTTTTCCCCGGTAATCCCTTCGAAAAGTTCGATATACCGATCCGAAATCTCCCTGATCCAGTCGTCGCTCATGGCAGGCACTTCCTGTCCTTCACGCCCCATGAAGCCGTTCGCCATCAGCCATTCCCTGACAAACTCCTTCGATAACTGCCGCTGGGGTTCGCCCCTTTCCTGCCGCGCTTCGTAACCTTCCAGGTAAAAATACCGCGAGGAATCGGGCGTGTGGATCTCGTCGCAAAGGTAGATCCTGCCATCTTCTCCTTTTCCGAACTCATACTTGGTGTCGACCAGGATGAGTCCCTGCCGGGCTGCGATCTCAGTTCCGCGGCGGAACAGTTCATAGGTGTACCGCTTGATGAGGGCGTATTCGTCGGCCGGGATCAGTCCGGTGGCCAGGATCTCCTCCTCGGTGATGTCTTCGTCGTGGCCTTCGGCAGCCTTCGTGGTGGGCGTGATGATCGGTTCGGGAAACCGCTGGTGTTCCTTCATCCCGTCAGGCACAGGCACCCCGCAAATGGCACGCGCGCCCTTCTGGTAGGTTCGCCATGAACTTCCGGTCAGGTAACCGCGGATGATCATCTCCACCGGGTAGATCTTGCAGAAGCGGCCGATCGTGACATTGGGGTCGGGAGTGGCGATCTTCCAGTTCGGACAGATGTCGGCCGTCGCATCGAGAAACTTTGCCGCTATCTGGTTCAATACCTGGCCTTTGAACGGGATGCCGCGTGGAAGTACAACATCGAAGGCTGAAATGCGGTCGCTTGCCACCATCACCAGGTACCGGTCGTTAATGTTGTAAACATCGCGTACCTTGCCTTTATACAGGCTTTTCTGCCCCGGAAATTGAAATTCAGTCTTTAACAGTACATTCTGGCTCATATCTGTATGTTATTGATTTCCTGATTTACGCTCACCACTCACTGTTCACTGTTCCCGTAAGCCTCCACGATCCTCGTGACCAGCTTATGCCGGATGATATCTGATTTGTCGAGGTACACGAAAACGATACCCGGGATGGCGTCCAGGACCTTCTGGGCATGAAGGAGCCCGCTGACCTGGTTTCTCGGCAGGTCGATCTGCGTAATGTCGCCGGTGACAATGAATTTGGATGAGGCCCCCATCCGGGTGAGGAACATTTTCAACTGGCTCGGGGTTGTATTCTGCGCTTCGTCGAGGATCACAAAGGCGTTGTTGAGGGTCCGCCCGCGCATGAATGCCAGCGGCGCTATCTCGATCACACGGTCCTCGAGGTACTGCAGCAGTTTCTGGGTCGGAAGCATATCGCCCAGGGCATCGTACAGCGGCTGCATGTAAGGATCCAGTTTTTCTTTGAGATCGCCCGGCAGGAAACCCAGGTTTTCGCCTGCCTCCACCGCGGGCCGGGTCAGGATGATTCGCTGGATCTCCTTGTTTTTCAGGGCTCTTACGGCAATGGCAACGGCGGTATAGGTCTTGCCGGTCCCGGCGGGTCCGATGGCGAACACCAGATCGTTCTTCCGGCTGGCCTCCACGAGGCGTTGCTGATTAGCCGTACGTGCCCGGATCAGCAAGCCGTTCTTACCATGCACCAGCACATCGTTCTGCCCCTCGGTCGGGGGGATGACGGCTACGGATTCGCTCCCCAGGAGCAGCCCGATGTCACTTTTCGTCAGCCGCCCGAACTTCTCGAAGTGGAGCAGAAGCGAAGTGAACCGCGACTCGAATTCCGCCAGATCCGACTCTTCACCGAATGCTTTGATGTAATTATCGCGGGAAACGATTTTGATGCCCGGAAAGAAATTCCGGATCACTTCAAGGTTCTGGTCGTTGGCACCGAAAATGTCGAGGGGATGGAACGATTCTATAACGATCTGTTTCTCGCTCATGAAATATTCCTACCTTTGACTGCAAATGTACAAATAATTCCATGGCCATCATTACGCTGACCAGCGATTGGGGAACCAAAGACCATTACACCGGGGCGGTCAAAGGTGCCATACTCCGGCAGTGCCCCGAAGCCAGGATCGTCGATGTGACCCATCACATTCCTCCTTTTGATCTCAACCAGGCGGCCTTCATCATCCGCAATGTTTATTCCAATTTCCCGGAGGGGACCATCCATATCCTGGCCATCAATACCGAAGCCGGTACCGACACGCCGCATACCGCGGTTTTCCATCGCGGGCATTACTTCATAGGGGCGGATAACGGGATCTTTTCCCTGTTGTTTGATGAAAAACCGGAAAGGATCATCGAACTTGACCTGATCCAGGACAGCGACTATTTCACCTTCTCCACCCGGGATGTCTTTGCCAAAGCTGCCTGCCACATTGCAAACGGACAGCCATTCGAAAAGCTCGGTTTCGCCAAAGACCGGGTAGTTCAGAAAATGGCCTTCCAACCGGTGATCCAGGGTGACCTGATCCGGGGTAAGGTGATCTATATCGACAGTTACGAGAACGTATTCATCAACATAACCGAGAAACTCTTCCGGTCGGTGGTGAAGAACCGGAAATTTGCCATCACTTTCCGTTCGATGAATTACCGCATCAACGAAATCAGTAAATCCTACAAGGATGTCAGCCAGGGCGATATGCTGGCTCTCTTTTCCACCAGCGGGTATATCGAGATCGCCATCCGCGAAGGGAAGGCCGGCAGCCTGCTCGGGCTCAGGATGGATCAATTGGTCACCGTTGAGATTGAATGATAACTCCCGATCATGGAAAAATCAAAACACATTGCACTCGTTGCACACGATAACCGGAAAAAGGACCTCATTGAATGGGTCGAGTTTAACTATAAAACCCTGCTGGCTCATCACCTGATTTGTACAGGAACCACCGGAAGAATGGTGGAGGAGGCGATTCTCCGGAAACTGGAGGAAAAAGAGCAGATCACCCATGAGATCGTTAAACTCAAATCGGGCCCGCTGGGGGGTGACCAGCAACTGGGGGCCATGATATCGGAAGGCCGCATCGACCTGCTGATCTTTTTCTGGGACCCGATGCAGCCTCAACCGCACGATGTCGACGTCAAAGCCCTTCTCCGGATTACGGTGGTGTACAATATTCCTACGGCGTGCAACCGCTCCACCGCCGACTTTCTTATTTCATCCCACCTCCTCAAGGAACTCTATCAGCCCAGCCTCAACGATTATACCGACTATATTTCCCGCCCGGTGGCGTGAAATCTGCTCCGGTTTGCACATCGAAGCCTTAAAAACGCTAATTTTGCACGCCTAAATCCAACTGCGGATGCTGACGTTGTTTTACAAGGAAATCAATGGGTTCCTGAACTCGCTTATCGGTTACATCGTCATCGTGGTTTTTCTCCTGATGACCGGCCTCTTTCTGTGGGTCTTCCCTCTCGAATTCAATGTGCTTGATTATGGGTATGCAGGTCTCGACGGCCTCTTCCTCATCGCTCCCTTCGTTTTCCTTTTCCTGATCCCGGCCATCACCATGCGCTCGTTTGCCGACGAAAGGAAAAGCGGCACCCTTGAACTTCTGATGACCCAACCACTTACCGACCTGCAGGTCATCCTGGCCAAATACCTCGCCGGGGTCGCCCTCGTCATCGTATCACTCCTTCCGACCCTGGTCTATTATTTTTCGGTTTACCGGCTTGGCTTGCCTCCCGGAAACCTTGATTCGGGCTCAATCTGGGGCTCGTATGCCGGTCTGTTCTTCCTCGGTTCGGGCTTTGTCGCCGTGGGCATCTTTGCCTCCTCCCTCACCGATAACCAGATCGTCTCCTTCATCCTTGCCGTATTTATCAGCTTTATTCTCTACATGGGTTTTGAGTTTGTTTATACCTTCCTGGTTTCGGGAAAGACCGGACTGCTGATCCAGCGACTTGGATTCAACGCCCACTATACCTCGATGAGCCGGGGAGTGATCGACACCCGCGATGTCGTCTATTTCCTCAGCGTCTCTGCTTTCTTCCTGCTCTTAACCAAACTCAGACTGGAGGCCAGAAAATGGTAAACAAACGGAGCAGCCTCAGAAGAAACAATGCCGCCGGGTTTCTACTCGGAATAGCCATCCTGATCCTGGTGAATGTGATCGGTGCGTTCGTCCACCTGCGCCTCGATCTTACTTCCGAAAAACGGTATTCACTCGCCCCCGCCACGAAAAAATTGCTGAAGAAACTCGACGACGTCGTTTTCTTCAAGGTCTACCTTTCCGGCGACCTTCCCCCGGGATTTCAGCGTCTTTCCAATGAAACCCGGGAAATGCTCGATGAATTCCGCGCC
>DAONFN010000247.1:0-5110 GCA_035403625.1 Bacteroidales bacterium | reverse complement strand
GTGAAGACTGCCTTTACCTGAATCTCTGGACCCCGGCGACCGGCCCCGGGAACCGTCCGGTAATGGTGTTCCTGCATGGCGGGGGGAACCAGCAGGGCGGGGCGAGCCAAATCTCCGGTGGAGCGCTGATCTACTCGGGGAAGAACCTGGCCGAGCGCGGCGACGTAGTGGTGGTAACCATTCAGTACCGGCTCGGGCCGCTTGGATTCCTTGTCCACCCGGGACTGGAGCTGGAAAACAACGAGGGGGTGGCCGGCAATTACGGGCTGATGGACCAGATCCTTGCACTGAAGTGGATAAAAAACAACTTGCCGGCCTTCGGGGGCGACACTTCCCGGATCATGGTGTTCGGCGAAAGCGCCGGCGGGGTGGATGCAGGCGATCTCCTTCTGACTCCTCACGCCAAAGGACTTTTCAACCGGGCCTGTATCGAAAGTGCCTGCCCGGTGTTAGGCGACTATATCACCGCAAGGGAGAAAGGGATCGGATTTGCCGACCATTTCATCACTTCAGGCAGTTTTTCCCAGAAGATCGCCTACCTGCGCGGTGTTCCCCCTGATTCGCTGGTGCTGGGGGAGACCAGTCCGTTGCCGGGTGGTGTGGCACAGCCGGAATGGGGTCCGGTGGTCGATAACTACCTCTTTCCCCAATTTCCTTCCGCTGCGATCCAGGGTGGTAATTTCAATAGAATGCCGGTACTCCTCGGTTCAAACGCCGAGGAGATGAGCCTGACAGCTCCGACTGTGGTCCTGCCGGCGATGGTCGACACCCTTATCGGGAGTGTGATCCCGTCGTGGTTGCAGACGAAGGCCCATGCCCTTTATCCCTCCGGATCCGGTCCGGCAGAAGCCCGGCAAAGCTATGTGGCCATGCTGACCGACGCACAGTTCACGGCTACGGCACGGCGAACCGCGACCTGCCTGGCCCGCAACCAGGAAGATCCTGTATGGCGCTATTTCTTCACCTTCCGGCATACAATTCCCCAACTGGCGGCGTTTGGTTCCTACCACGGGATGGAGCTTTTTTACGTGTTCAACACCTGGGAAAATACCCTCCTTGGAAGCGGTGCATTCTTTCATCCGGCCGACGATTCGGTCCAGCAGGTGATGCTGAAATACTGGGTGAATTTCGCCGCCACCGGGAATCCGAATGGCAGTGGGCTGCCCGTATGGCCGCAGTCGCATCCCCAGAACGACTGTTACATGGAGATCAAAGCCACCCCCAATGGTGATTCGTGCGGGGTGCGAACCGCCGCATGCAACATCTGGGATGTGGTAGCGGGTTTCAATGGCTGTTACCCTTATTCCCTGCCGGAGAAGGACCCTGTACCCGAAGTGACTGTCTATCCCAATCCGACCGGGGGACCGGTATCCGTGCAGATCGCGCGACCCGGAAATGACCTCGAGGTCACAGTGGCGGATCCGTCGGGCAGGAGCCTTTTCACCACCCGGAATACGGACCACCTGGATCTGTCGGGCTATAAACCCGGCATTTACTTTCTCCAGATCCGTTCGGCCTCCATCTCCTGTGTAAAGAAAATCACGGTCATCCGGTGACGGTTGTGCGGTGGAGTGCCGCTTTTCACTGGGTGAGATCGCGAAAACAACCTTAAAGGTTGGAAAATCATATTTTTTCCCTAACTTGCATGAAATTTCCGGATGGCGGAGAAGTTAGGTTAGAACGAGGCCACCATCGTCACCGGCGACCTTTTCCTCAAGGATCCGACGGGAAGCGGCGGGAATATCACCGGCAACCGGATCATCTTCAACAACGGGAATGTAGTTCAAAGTACAGCGCCTGATGTGATGCAAATAAACGATGTGATGCGTCTCACGCCCCGTTCCACCCCTCCCGCGTCGCCCCAGAAAGGGATGATGTACTTTGATGACACAACGAACAAGTTGATGGTTTACGATGGTGCAACCTGGGCAAGCTGTAACTGATCCACAATAGCAGTTGGGAAGCCAGAACCGGCAGTGACGGTGGATTCTCCCATCCTTACCGGATATGCTCCGTGATGGGCGTCATCCACTTGTGGATTCTTTCGGCATCCAGTTCGTTGTATTCCAGTCTTTGTTGTAAAAGACCGTTTTCAACCAGGTAAACAGCAGGCAATTCCGTTCCTGCGATAGCGGCAAAGCGGGGCTGCAGGAGGATGGCATGCGGTACACGGCGGGCACGTGTCAGTTTCCTGAAGCGGATTATATCATGGATCTTCCCGTTGATCATGATAACCACCGGGAGCGATGGATTTTTTTCCTTCATCACCCCCAGTTTATAGCCGGTGAGCAGGCAACCCGGGCAGGTGGCGCTCAGGAATGCCACCACCAGCTTCCCCTTGCAAAGGTCGGTGTCAGGAAAAGGTCTGTTATTGCCGGAGCAAAGGACCCGAAAGCCTGTATCGGCCGGAAGGGTGATGTGGCCGCCCGAAGGCAGGGAGGCCGGAGCGGGTTGAAGGATAAAAGGCAGTGCAAGAGAAAAGATCATCACCCCACCGAGAATGACAAACGGTTTAGGCCATTCGGTGCCGGGGTGGGAACGGTAAAGGTATAAGGTAACAGCGATCAGTACGAGGTTCTTCAGGATCGATTCGCCGGGGGTCATTCTGAACCGGGGGCCAAAGCAGTTACAGCTTTCATTTGAGTCGCCGGCAAGGATCATGAAAAGCAGGTAGAGGGTAAACAGTACCAGCCACCCTGCCACCCAAGGCAGGGTAAATTGCTTCATCCGGATGTTCAGCAGGAGAATGATGGCCGTGAAGAGCTCGACCCCGATCACCAGCCGGGCAAGTAACGCAGCCGCAGACCATCCGGCCAGTCCGCCCCGTACCAGGTCAAGTTCGAAAAATTCGATACCGGTAATCTTTCCGTAAGCGGAAAGAATAAATACCAAACCAAGGGCAATGGTCAGCCCGAACTTAACAACCCTGGACATATAATAAAACGGGGCCGGTCGACGGAAGGTCTGCGACACCGGCATCTGGATTACTGCAGCGTGCAGCTGGATCCCATATCCTTGCAAAGATTTTCGGCGGCACTTTTGCTGATCGCCTCAATGGAATAGATAATCCCACTGCATTTGCAGGTGTAGGTCTTTTTTTTGCAAGAGACGGTGCTCAGGACGACGAAGCCGCCAACAACCGTGAGAACAAAGAGTAGCAGTACTTTTTTCATAGACTGTCATTGAAGTGGTTGAATCCGGAGATTGCCGGGTTCATGCGTTTCATGAACGATCAAATATAGATAAAAATCGTTCGTTCTCAACAGAGCTAAAAAAAATCTGCAGAAGTGCTTATTCGAGCATAACAGCGACACAGGCGATCCCGGGTCCTGTATTCGCAGCCAGGGCAGGCGATGCATGATCCACAAAGAGAGGCTTTTTCCCTGTAAGTTTCACCATTTCAGCTTCATACCAAATCGCTGCGTCAGGGTTAACCGCGTGTGTGATCACATATTCCCACACCTTCCTGCCCTTGATCTGCCGGGCAATGTCGCGAATCACCTTCCGTCGGCTGCCTTTCTCGGTAAGTGACCGGGAGAAAAGTTCGGCTTTTCCTTCTGTGGTGACTTCAATACAGGGTTTGAGGTTGAGAAGCCTGGCGATGAATCCCTTGAACGGGCTTACCCGGCCGCTCCGGATGATGTATTTCAAGGTCACCACGTTCACCCTAACCACCAATTTATCCTTCCACTCTGTGATCTTACGGACCAGTTCTTCATGCGTAACCCCTTCCTCCAGGGCACGGGCCGACCGGATCACGAGCAAGCCCAATCCACCCGTCAGGTTATTCGAGTTCTCCACATGAATGGCCTTGCCGGTATGGCCGGCAACCTCTCTGGCTGCCTTATCGCTCCCCGACCAGGTTCCGCTGAGCGCCTGGCTGATGTGCATGGCGATTACGGAGTCGTAATGGGTGGAGAGGTATTCATATTTATTCTGGAATTCCTTTACTGCGGGCTGAGCCGAAGAGGCGTTCACATCCATCCTTTCCTGCATCGTATAGAACTGCGGGGGCTGGATGGTCAAACGGTCAAGGAAATAGGTATCGCCAAAATGGACCGTCAGGGGTACCACATGGATCTGGTAGCGGTCGATCCACTCCTTGGGCAGATCGCAGGTGGAGTCTGTGACCAGTGCAATCGCCTGTTTTCGGTTGAACTGGATCTCGTTCTGCATGACCATGTCATCCACTTTCTGGTAGGTGATGCTGCCGAACCGCTGCAGTTGCGAAAAGATCTCTGCCGGGTAATCGGTATGGATATGGACCCGCATTTTTTTCGGATTGCCGGCAACCACCAGGGAGTCTCCCCCATGTGTAATAAAATCGCGGATGCGGTTCTTGTCAAGGTTGTCCCCGCTGATAAGAGCCTCGGTGCAAAACCGGAAGTTGATGACATCGTGCGGCATTTCCACTTCCTCCGCCGCCTCTTCAATGATCGTTTCCACCTTTCGCATCGATTTTTCCGGCCCAAGGGTGAAAAAATCCATGAATCCCTCCAGCCAGAAAACAAATCCTTTCGCCCCGGCGTCGACCACGTGGGAACGGGCCAGCGCCTCCAGTTTAACGGTTGTGCCGGCGAGCGATTCCAGCGCCTTTTTGTACGCCTCAACCAGCAGGCGGGTAAAATCGTCGATGGTATCTTTCAGTGAATAAATATAATCCGCCCAGTCCTTGATTACCGTAAGGATGGTTCCCTCCACGGGATTGGCGATGGCGTCGTAGGCATAAGCAACGGCCTTCTTCACGCTTTCGGCAAAGGATGAAACCGTTAGTGATTCGGTAGCTTCGATCTCGTTGCTGAAACCATAAAGGAACTGCGCGAAGATGATCCCTGAATTGCCCCTGGCGCCCACCAGGGCGGCATCTGCAAGGGCCACAGCCGTCTGTTTGGGATTGCCGGTCGGAATGATCGCGTCCATAATGGACCGCATCGTCGAGGCCAGGTTAGTCCCGGTATCGGCATCGGCGACCGGGAAGACATTGATCTTGTTGAGCAGTTTCTGATGTTCGAATATCCGCTGCGCACCGGCCAGGAAAGAGTGATACAGCTGGATTCCGTTCAGTTCTTTAACTTGCTTGCCAGGTTCTGTCAAGAGTCCGGTTTGTTTT
>DAONFN010000246.1:0-5125 GCA_035403625.1 Bacteroidales bacterium | reverse complement strand
GGCGACTTCATAATAGATGCTGACCGGGTTTGTTGCGACAATATGTAAACCGTAATTCAATACCGTGTTGGCAGGTTTGTTCTCGACCATTCCCAGGAAGGGGGAGAGGTCGATCGTCGAAAAGCCATTGGCAGGAATATTGATGGAGATAGGGGTGAACGAGGAGTTAGCTGGCTGTGAAACGGTCACGTTGGATGCCTGGCTGTAAGTTGATATCCGCAGATAAATCGGAATATCCCAATTGGCTGTCCCTCCGTTGTATATCTCCGGTGCAACAAACCAGAATTCCGTATCGGTCTGACCATAAATCTTACTGAACGCGGTCAGAAAAAGCAGCAGAGTGAACCGGACGTAATAGCGGAACATTTTTATTATCAGGCTGATAGCTGAAAATACCCATGTTATCAGGTCATCAGCCTAACAAAATTATACTATTTCCGGATAAAATCAGAATCTTTTCTGGCTCAAATAATCATGAACCGAAATGACGGGCAACCGGGTTACCGAACCGGAATGTTCTTCAGCGTTTCCACCAGAAAGTCCCAGAATTTCTGAACGGTGGCGATGTTCACCTTTTCGTCGGGGCTGTGCGGGTACCGGATGGTCGGGCCGAACGAGATCATATCCCAGTTGGGGTAGGCTCCGCCGAGGATGCCGCATTCGAGGCCGGCGTGGATCGCCTTGATCTCGGGGATATTGCCGTATTTTTTCTGGTACACGTCCTGCATGGCCTTCAGGATCGGTGAAGCCGGATTGGGTTTCCAGCCGGGGTAGCTGCCGTCGAACACCGATATGCCGCCGGCCAGGTCGAACACGCACTGGATCACCTGCTGGAGGTCGTCTTTCGCCGAATCGACCGAGCTGCGGAGGAGGTTCATCACTTTGATGGTCCCGTTCTCCGATTTAACAATGGCCAGGTTGTTGGAGGTCTCCACCAGCCCTTCCATTTCATTGCTCATGCGCACCACCCCGTTGGGACAGGCATACACTGCGTTCATCACCCGGAGCATCACCTCCGGATCAATCACGGAACCCGGCACATCGGCTGCAACAGCCTCGATCTTCAGCGTGGGTTCCACGGCCGAAAGTTCGTTCTTGATCTTCGATGCCTGTTTTTCCAGGCAGGTAAGAAAATCGGCGGCCTGCCCGGCCGGAACGGCGACTGCGGCAAACGATTCACGCGGAATGGCGTTGCGCAGGCTGCCCCCGTCGATCGAAGCTACCTGGAGCCCGTGTTTCTTATATCCATGATACAGGACCCGGTTCATGATCTTGTTGGCGTTGCCGCGGCCCAGGTGAATATCAACACCACTATGTCCGCCTTTCAGGCCGGTCACGTTCAGTTTGAACCCTTTGTAATCGCCTGCCAGCGGTTTTTCCGAATAGGTGAAGGTGATGTTCCCGTTGGTCCCGCCGGCACAGCCGATATAGAGCTCGCCTTCATCTTCCGAGTCCATGTTCATCAGGATGTCTCCTTTAAGCACGCCGGGCTTCAGCCCGGTGGCGCCGGTCATCCCCGTCTCTTCATCCGTGGTGAACAGTGCTTCGACCGGTCCATGGGGAATGTCCTTCGATTCCAGGATCGCCATGGCGGCTGCTACGCCCATGCCGTTGTCGGCTCCCAGGGTGGTGCCGTTGGCCCGCACCCATTCGCCGTCGACGATGGTTTCAATGGGATCTTTCTCGAAATCATGGGCTTTGTCGCTGTTCTTCTGCGGAACCATATCGAGATGCCCCTGGAGGATCACGCCTTTGCGGTTCTCCATGCCCGGAGTGGCCGGCTTACGGATGATGATGTTGCCCACCTCATCGCGGATGGTTTCCAGGCCAAGGCCTTTACCGAAGTTGTACATGAATTCCTGGATGGCCTCCTCTTTTTTGGAAGGACGGGGAATCTGTGTCAGGCTGTGGAAGTGCTTCCAGAGGGCCTGCGGGCTGAGTTGGAGGATGTCGTTGCTCATTATAATGATCTTTAATGATTTAAAATATCTGTTGAATTGCCTTCCGGCCAGGCAGGGACGCGGAAACGCAGTAAAGTATAAATAATCCGGGTGTTAAAAGGAACGGTAAAGATAGCGATTTATTGAGTTCCGCGAATGTTTTCCTCGTCTGTTATCTCCCGGAAAGTGATGTACCGTTGCTGGTAAAGAAGAGAGAGGAATTTGGTGACCCTCACCGGGGTTTCATCGGGGGGGAGAAGCTCTTCGGGGAAAGCGGAATTCAGCTTTTCGGCGATGCTTCCGGTCGAGATCACCCCGTCGATCAGGAGCCACACCCGGCTCCCAAACCGGTCGAGTTTGATGCTGATGAACCGCTCTTTCCCGGCCGGCTGCAACATCTTCGCCTGCCAGCGTTTCCGGAAACGGGGCATTAGCAGGTCGACGCAACCATCGTCGCGGTCGCGATGGTCCAGTAACTTCACCGGCCTGAGGTCGAGGAAGTTGGCGTTGCTCAGGATTTTTTTTCGCCGGAAGAAATTCATTTGCTTAAAATAACCGCAGAGGCGCGGTGACGTGGAGCACACTTCGCCGCGTCATCGCGCCTTCGCGGTGAAAAAAAGTAGGTTACATTCCCGAGGCCGGGGGTGCCGGTTCATCCGGTTTGCCGGCATTTTTCAGCGGCACCTGGATGAGTACGTAAGCAATGACGGCCAAGATGACGAAGCTGATATAGAAGGTCGGCTCGGCGAAGAAGCTGAAATATTTGTACAGGAAGATGTCGCCGACAGCGAAAATGGCGATAACCAGGCCCATGAGCGCTTCCCCGGCGATCATACCCGAGGCCAGCAGCACGCCGGTATTCTCCACCCGCACTTTCTGTGCTGCGTTGAGATTGCGCCTCTCGGCTACCATATCCACTGCTCCCTTGATGAGTCCGCCCACGAAGATGGCGAAGGTGGTCTCGATCGGGAGGTACATACCGACGCTCACGAGCATCGGGCTTCTGACCTGCATGAGAATAAAGGCAAGTCCCATGAACATACCGGCGATGATGAGCGGCCAGGCCATCTGTCCCTGCACGATACCGCGCGACAGGATGGCCATCAGGCTGGCCTGCGGAGCGGAGAGCTCCTTGCTGCCGAACCCTCCCTGGTAGCCCAGGTCATGCCCTTTGGAGATGTCCCCGTTGTTGAGGAAAGCGAGCACCACGAACATCACGGAACCGGCGAGGATCACGCCCAGGATATCGCCGATCTGCATGCGCCAGGGGGTACCGCCGAGGAGATGACCGGCCTTGAGATCCTGGAGCATTTCACCGGCCACGGCGGCCGAAACACATACGATGGCTGCCACGCCGAGTACAGTTGCAACTCCCGAATTTCCCGAAACGCCAAGGGCGACGAGGATGAGGGCGGTCACTACGAGGGCGGTAAGGGTGAGTCCGCTGATGGGGTTGTTCGATGAGCCCATGATCCCGACCAGGTAACCGGAGACCGAGGCGAAGAAGAAGGCCAGGATGATCATCACGGTCGAGGCGACGATGGCGATCAGCAGGTTGGTTTCAAAAATAAAGTAGGTGATGCCGAAGGTAAGGACGGCCACGGCGGCAATACCGATCATGATCCAGCCGAAGCTGATATCCTTTTCGTTGCGGGGCACATTGTGCTCGATTCCGGAAGCGGCCTTCTTCACATCCTTTACCGACCGGGCGATACCGGTGGAGAGGCTCTTCCTCATCTTAAAGAGTGTAAAGCCGGCGCTCACGAGCATTCCCCCGATGGCGATGGGACGGATGATGTATTTCCATATCTGGAAGATCTGGTAGGAGGGATCGGTTACTTTGGCCATGGCCGCATCCACGGTCATCGTGGGGTCGTTGGCCATGAGGAACTGCGCCCACTGCGTGAAATCGATCGAAGGCATCAGGAAGTACATGATCATCGGCGCCATCAGGCCCCAGGCGAGGATACCCCCGCTGAAGTTGAGGGCTCCCAGTTTCGGACCGATGATGTAGCCCACGCCCATGTATGCGGGGCTGACTCCGGGCGAACTCAGGAGCATGCCGCCCTTCCCTTTGAAGATGGTACCGGTGATGATCCGGTCGCCGAACACATAGAATTTCTCCCACAGGTACTGGAAAAGTTTGAGCTCACCCAGGATCTTGACCAGTCCGCCCAGGCCCATGGCCCAAAAGAGGAATTTGGAACCGCCCGAGCCACCCTGGCCGGCCTTGTGGATTTCGGCTGCCGCTACCGATTCGGGGAAAGGCAGCTCGGCGTCTTCCACCATCACGCGGCGAAGTAGGGCCACGAACATGATGCCGAGAATACCGCCCGCGATCAGGATCAGCGAAGAGGTGATATAGTGGCCGGTGGTGAAGAAATCGGACCAGATACCCGAAACAAAGAAAGCGGGCAGGGTAAAGATGGCTCCTGCAGCCACCGATTCGCCGATCGATCCGACCGTACGGGTAAAGTTTTCTTCGAGGATCGAACCCTTCATGAGCCGCAGGATCGCCATCCCAAGCACGGCGGCCGGGTAAGTGGCGGCGATAGTCATCCCGGCCTTCAGGCCGAGGTAGGCGTTGGCGGCCCCCAGGATCACGGCGAAAAAGAGGCCGATGATCAGCGCCCTCAGGGTGAATTCTTTCATGTTGGTCTCGGGGGAGACGAACGGAATGAACTTTTTGTGTTCAGCCATAGACAAAGATTTTAGGAGTAAGATGATTCCGTAAACGGATTGCTAAATAAAGAAAAAAGGGCGACATGACCAAATGTCACCGGAAATCGAACAGGTGAACCAGTTTTTTGGTGGAGAAGTACTCTTCGTGGAAAAATCCGGCCAGCGGCCAGGTGGCGGATGATGCCCGGATCTTTTCCAGTTCGGATTCCACTTCGCCACCCGTAAGGTAAAGGATGCCGTTGGGAAGGTCGTTGAACCCCTTCCGGCCGACCAGGTGTTTCACCATGGAGGCGAACAGCGGAAGGCCGGATACGGCCCGGCCGGTGACGAAGTCGAAGGAGCCTTTGACCTTTTCGAAGCGGGCGTTGAGGGGCTTCACGTTGTCCAGCCCCAGTTCGCCTGCGATGGCTTCGATCACCCGAACCTTTTTGCCGATCGAGTCGACCAGTGTGAAGGTGGTTTCGGGAAACATCACGGCCAGTGGGATGCCGGGGAAGCCGCCT
>DAONFN010000245.1:0-5148 GCA_035403625.1 Bacteroidales bacterium | reverse complement strand
GGTTATCCCGGTCGAGGCTGCGGTAGTTGATCGACTCGGCCAGGGGTTGTTTTCTTAGGCAATCATCATCGTTAACATGTAACCACAAAGGCGATGAAGGATGCACGAAGGCGCACGAAAGGGTTTACCGGATGACACGGCGGAAACCGTTTTTCAAATGCCGGCAGGTAAACTTGACGAGGAAACCTAACGGCATATGGAAAAATAAACCGGGCATGGGAGCTTTCGGAAAATATCCTCCCTTTGTGTGACTTCGTGCATCCTTCTTCTCCTTTGTGATCCTCTCACCGTCCCCGGTTATCCCGGTCGAGGCTGCGGTAGTTGATCGACTCGGCCAGGGGTTGTTTTCTTAGGCAATCATCATCGTTAACATGTAACCACGAAGGCGAAGAGGTCACACGAAGGCGAAGAAGATTTCACAAAGGCGCACGAAAGGGTCTACCGGATGACACGGCGGATACCGTTTTTCAAATGCCGGCAGTTAAAGTTGACGAGCAGGCCTAATGTGCAACCGGAAATCTTTAGATACGTCAGGATCTGCGCCAAATGAACATCGTTCAATGATTCAACTGCCTTGATCTCCACGACAATCTCATCTTCAACCAATAAATCCAGGCGGTATCCCAGGTCCATTTTCGTTTCACAAAAATAGAGTGGCATCCCTTTCTGCCGTTCGACCCTGATCCCTCTTCGGGAAAGATCATAATGCAGACAGTGTTCATAAGCACTCTCCAATAATCCGGGACCAAGTTCAGTATGGACAAAAAAAGCCGAGTCCAATATCTTTCGGAAAATATCCTCCCTTTGCTTGCCTTCGTGCATCCTTCTTCGACTTTGTGATTCTCTTACCGCCCCCAGTTATCCCGGTCGAGGCTGCGGTAGTTGATCGCCTCGGCCAGGTGTTCACTCTCGATATCCGTTGATTGGCCGAGGTCGGCGATGGTGCGGGCTACCTTTAAAATCCGGTCGTACGCCCGGGCCGACAGCCCCAGCCGTTCCATGGCATTCTTCAGCATCCGGTTGCCCGCCTCATCGATCCGGCAAACTTCCCGCAACATCCGCGAAGGGATCTGTGCGTTGGCATGGATCCCATCCATTCCGGCAAACCGGGCCTGCTGCACTTTCCGGGCGGCCATCACCCGGTCGCGGATCTGGCTGCTGCTCTCCGACGGCCGTGTATCGCTCAGCCGGTTAAAATCGACCGGAGCCACCTCAATATGGATATCGATCCGATCGAACAACGGTCCGGAGATCCGGCTTAGATACTTCTGTACCTCTCCCGGCTTGCACTGGCAGTCCATGGTAGGATGGTTGTAATAGCCACAGGGACAGGGATTCATGGCTGCAATGAGCATGAAGCTGGCCGGAAACTCTACCGACATCCTCGCCCGGGAGATGGTCACCATGCGGTCTTCCATCGGCTGACGCAGCACCTCAAGCACCGTGCGGCGGAATTCGGGAAGTTCATCCAGAAAAAGCACACCGTTGTGGGCCAGTGAAATCTCACCCGGCTGGGGATAGGTTCCGCCTCCGACCAGGGCCATGTCGCTGATGGTGTGATGCGGCGCCCGGAATGGTCTCGAAGATACAAGCGAACGGTGGCTCCCCAGCTTCCCCGCTACTGAATGGATCTTGGTGGTTTCCAGCGCCTCCTGCCGGCTTAGTGGGGGCAGAATTGAGGGAATTCGCTTGGCCAGCATCGTCTTCCCTGCCCCGGGAGGACCAATCAGGATGACATTATGGCCGCCGGCCGCCCCAATCTCAAGAGCCCGTTTGATGTTTTCCTGGCCGCGCACGTCGGCGAAGTCATGATCGTACCGGGGCGATCTGAACGGCAGATCGCCGGGGGGCTCGGTCCGGGCTGGTGAAGCGGCCTTGTCATTGTTGAAAAACGCGATTACCTCGGTGATCGATTTAATACCGTAAACCTCCAGTTCCTGCACGATCGCCGCCTCCCGGGCGTTTTGCATGGGAAGCAGGATACCCTTGAATCCCTTCTCCTTCGCCTCGAGGGCGATAGGTAATGCTCCCTTTATTGGCAGCAGCCCGCCATCGAGCGACAACTCCCCCATGATCATATACCCTTCTAGCTTCCCGGTGCCGATGACCCCGTTGGCCGCCAGGATCCCCATCGCGATGGTCAGATCGTAGGAGGAACCCTCCTTCCGGATATCGGCCGGGGCGAGGTTGATGATAATTTTCTTTCCCGGGATACGCTGTCCGTTGTTGCGCAGGGCCGACTCTATGCGCTGGTGGCTCTCTTTCACCGCGTTGTCGGGCAATCCTACCATGAAGAACTGGATCCCCTGGTCCATGTAGACCTCTACCGTGACCGTGATGGCCCGAATGCCGAAGACGGCACTTCCGAATGTCTTGACTAGCATGTTCTCATTTTTCCGCTTAATCGGGAAAAAGGCTAAAAGGTGATACGCTGCGTGAGAAAAAATTCACCGGTCTGCCATTCCCCCCGTCCTCCATACAATTGGCACGCTAGTTGTTAAATATCTGTTAAACCTGATTTTCGGAATACTATCGCAGGAAATTCCATGTTATCTTTCCTGATGATTCTCACCATATACGCCAAACTCTTATAACCATGAAAAAGCTTGTTTTCAACACACCGAAAGGAGCCCGTCGCGGCCACATGATATTTTCGCAGAACCACAAGAAGTCTGTTAAATCCAAAGAGAAACCCGGATCGGTAGCCGAGCGTTTTCCCGTCGTTCTCGATGGGGGAAAGACCATCGTCTGGATTACCGATCGAAGCAAAGAGAGGGAGATCCGCGAGCGTTACGCTTCGTGACCTCCCCTTCCTGGCCGTAGGGCAGGAGAACCATGCGGCTTTTACTTCTCCGGCTTGTATCCCGAACGGGTCAGTATTTTCTGGGAATCTTTTTCCGCCATCACATCCGGCAGCGTCAGCGAACGCTGATTTTCATAATACTGTTTCACGATCTGCCAGCCGATCCATTCGCCGAGGCGCGGGGGCGAATCCTGGGAAAATTCTGCCGTAAAGGGCCCGTCGGCCAGGAAAGTACGGATCAGGTTTCCGTCGGTGGTGTAAAGCATCCGGTTGGAGATGATCGCAGCCCAGACATGACTTTCGTTTTTCACGATCCAGTCGTATTGGGCAGGGGTATAACCAATCTTCAGGCGGTCGGCTGCAGCTGGCATCATCGCATCCAGGAAAAGGTACTTTTTGCCCGCCTCAACCATGTAATCGAGTAACGTATTCCCTGGAATCCTTGATGGAAATGATATGCGGTACATCTCCTCCATGCAGTCGCGTACGATGTGCTGCCGGGTCATGCGGGCTATCCGGTATTCAGGCAAACCATCGGCTGCATAAGCTTTAAATTCCTCACCCAGGTAGTTGTCGAGCCCGATCAGCAGCACGCTGTCGGCCATTTGTACCGGAGCATCATAATCCCCTCCTGAAATGTAGGTATACACCCGGGGAATCCTTGCACCGGGGAAATAATGGATAAAATGACGGATCGCGAGTAACAGTTCCTTTTCCAGCGGTTGGGTGTTGCCATACAAGCTGTCGACGGCTCGCTGAAATCCCTGGTTCCTGGGGTTTTCCAGGTAACTCTGCATCTCCCGCAGCCGGACGGTATCGCTCAGGTCGGCATCGAGGAAGAAACGGTATGCGGGCTTCAGCGCCTCCAGGCCTGCCTGAAGATGGTTCCGGTCAACCTTGAACAGGTCGGCATCATACCGGTGAAACGTGACATTCGCCGGAGGGATATCGTCCACCTTTATATCCAATCGCCCTTTCCCGCCTCCACAGCCCACAAGGAACAACAGGGCGGCCATCAGGAACCCGGTCTTTTGGATCTTTTTCTTCATACACGGATTTTCTTGTACCGGAATAATCCGGCGAGCAAAAATAACGATCTTTCCTGTTGATTATTTTTGGATAAATATATGAAGAAACCAGGGATGAACGCCCGGGAAATGGATACTTTTGCCGCATAGACCATTCCGTGCAAACCTTCGACCCTATGTTTCAAAGTAAGACCCGTGTTCTCCGCCTTCTCCTGCTCCTCGTATGGATCCCCGGCACCCTTTTCAGTCAGACGAAATTTCCGCTGAAGCTGGGTTTAAAAATAGCCCCGAATATTGGCTGGATGAGCCCGGGGACCAAAGGCTATTCAAGTGATGGAGCGAGAATTGGCGCCACGCTGGGATTCCTGAGCGAATACTATTTCTCGGAGAATTATGCCCTGGCAACAGGATTCAATTTCCAGTTCATCGACGGAAAATTGAACTATTCCGATTCTGTGCTCTTCGAGAACGGCAGTCAGCGTGTATTTGAAGATATCAGCCGGAAATATAACTTTATGTACCTTGAGATCCCACTGACGATCAAGATGAAGACCAACAACTTCGGAAAGTTCGCTTTTTACGGACAGATCGGCCTCGGCACCGCGTTCCGGCTTAAAGCCACCATCCGCGACAATATGGCCCCCGCCATCCCGGATATGGGCACTCCCGAGAACTTCAATTACGGCACCACGCTGATCCGGGAGTCGGTCCTGGTGGGTATTGGATGCGAATACAAGCTCGATGAGTCATCGCGGATTCTCCTAGGAATTACTTACAGCAACGCTCTGAACAACATACTTACGGGAGTTAACCACAAGTCGAACCTGGTTGAAAAAAGCCAGCTCAATTTCGCAGAGATCAGCATCGGATTCCTCTTTTAACCGGGTTTTATGAAAATCGCGCTAGCCCAGCTGAATTACCGGGTCGGTGATTTCGACACAAACGTTGCCCGGATCCTGGAAACCATCGGACGGGCAAAAGGCATGCAGGCTGATCTGGTCGTATTTGCTGAACTCTCCGTGTGCGGGTACCCTCCACGCGATTTCCTCGAATTCGGCGATTTCCTCCACCGCAGCGAGGAAGCGGTTGCCGCTATTGCCGCTGAATGCACAGGCATCGCCGCCATCGTAGGTGCACCAACCGCCAACCCTTCCTCAAAAGGGAAAAGACTTTACAACACCGCCTGTTTCCTGTCCGAAGGAAAGATCAGCGGAATGGCCCATAAAACCCTGTTGCCGAACTACGATGTATTCGACGAATACCGCTATTTCGAGCCCAACCGGTTGCCATACGAAATCGTAAATTGCTGCGGGACCC
>DAONFN010000244.1:0-5152 GCA_035403625.1 Bacteroidales bacterium | reverse complement strand
AGCGGGATCGGGTACCTGCCAAAAAGCGACCAGAATGCCCAAGTACGAATGCAGGACATGCAGGAACTCCTTTGTTCAGGCGGCCACGGCAAACATGCAGTGCCCGGCCTGCGGGAGTAACAACATCTTTGAGGTGTACGAGGCGCCGCAGCAGTCCGATGCTTTCCGGCGGCACTTCGGCATCATCCTCTCCTGTTTCGTCGGGTTGCTGATGCTGATCATCCTCTTCTTTGTCCTGCCGGCCTCCCCACGCCGGTACAGGGTCACGGTCGATACCATTCCCGAAAACTGCGGATTCCGGGTAGCCGTCACCGAATACGGGTTCCCGGTCGACACCTGCCTTTTTCGCTTTTCGGCCGACAGCGGGAAGACCCTGCAACCGGGACCCTTTTTCGCCGCCAGGATTCCCGGCCGGTACAAGGTGATGGTCAATCCGGTAGATAAAGCATCCGATACCGCGATTTACCTGGCCTTCAGGAACTCATTTATCTATTCGCCTGCGCCAGGCTGTAACCCGGCCCCTCCCGACCCGTGCGACTGCCGGGCGCTCAAAGTGACCGGCGTCGAAAAAATAAAGGTCGGTTACCGCGATGCCCTGGTGGTGCATGTGTCGCAGCGCCCCGATTCCTGCGGGATCCAGTACTCAGTCTCCGGTAAATTCGGCAAATACCAGAAAGACAGCGTCTTTTATCAATTCAACAAAACCAGCGACTCTGTATTCGTGAAGAGTGCCCAATGCGGACCGGTCGGCTGGGACAAGAACCCGTTCGTGATCGCAGCACCGCCGCCGCCCGTGGCTCAACCCGTAAAACCCTCGGCGCCGGCAGCCCCGGATTGTTATACGGAAGACCAGACGAATCCCAAACCCTATCCGACGGGGTATTACGACCGGGGGAGTCTGATCGATAAGTTAAAAGAAGATATTCAGGAATACATCCCGTACAACCCGATCACAGTTAGTTTCATCGTGGAATCTACAGGAGAGGTAGATGATCTGAAGATCAGCTCGATTAACGTTGACCTGTTGAAAACCCAGGTGTCCAGAAGCCTGTTGTATATCGGACATTGGAATCCCGGCTACCGGTTTGGCACGCCCGTAAAAACCCGGGTGAAACTCTATATCCCGGCTAATCCTTAGCAGAACCGGACTTATTCATTCCGGTCATAGATCAGATCGCCCGGAGTCCGGTTGAAAATTTTTGCCGTTATATATTTCAGCGACAGGTAACTGGTTAGCAGGATCATGGCTACGGAGAATACCGTCCATCCCACCCCATACCCTTCCACCCAGGGCCTGGAGAGTGTGAAATAACGTTCGCCGGGTTCCAGCGGATGCCCCGCCAGGTAGAACAACCCCCTGATTCCGCCGACCCGGCCTGTCAGCCACGAAAAGGCAATCGCCAGCGCCATGGCAGCGATGACGAAGAGGTAAATAATCGAAAGATAGATCCTGTCGAGGGATTGGTTGGCCAGGCCGAAAGCCTTGAAAGTGCCTATGTTCATCTTCATTTTTTCCAGGTGATGTTGCAGGAGGCTTGTGATGAACAGGCAGATGCTGAGAATGCTGAAAACGATCAGCGACAGCGAAATGATATTGGTGAGATTTGAAACAAAGAAGTAATTGGTACGGGTTTGGCTTTGTGCCATATCCACCCGCAATCCGAACCGGGCAAGCAGTAGTTTTTCAAGCTGGGACTGGGTCTGCAGCGATTTCAGTTTGATGGTCATGAAATCGTACGATTCGAGGGTGTCGTTATCGTATCCTTTCCGGGAGTAAAAATCATAGTACCGGATAAAGGGAGTTTTCTTCACACGGGAGTCTTTATTCAGCGCCTGAAAGATTTCGTCGCGCAGACGCAACGAAGTGTCCGGCGGATTGATGCCGACTCTCACCAGGTAAGCCGGGGCATAACAGCAGGAAATGGAATCCCGCCACACGGTCGATTTGACCTGGTTGTACCGGGGGGTGGCTTCAAAAAATGTGTTTACCGCCGCTTCCAGTTTTTTAGCTTCTTTAAGTGAGCCGGTGGCCAGTTCCACATGCGGGATCAACAGGGGGTTGAAAGGGTTCTCGCCGTGCTGGCCATATTTCTGATGGTAAAAATTCGGCGTGCAGAAAAAATCCGCCATCCCCGGCAACTCATTCACCACCCCGACGATGGGAATCGGGAACTTTATATATGCATTGCTTCGGAAAGGATCCGCAATGGCGTAATTCAGAAAGAGGATCCGCGACTCCGGATTATATCCGAGCTTTTTCAACAGGCGGGTGGTCACGATCAACCCCAGTTCTTTATTTGAATCGAAGATCCGGCCGGCTTTTTTATTCCCTTTCATCTCGAATACTTCCCTCATCATATCATCTTTCACCTCAATGGTCCTGCCCTTTATCGACGGGAGAATATCCGTGCCGTCCTCGTTCCAGAATTCAAGAAAAAGAAATTTATAAGCGGAAAAACTGGTATATCCGATGGCCTTTTTACAGGAATCATCCTCATTCAGCATTTTAATAAACATCGGAACACTATCGGCCTGGCCTACAGGGATATTCACCGGTATCCAGGAGATGAAAGGATCTTTCATCTTTTTCCGGAGATACTCGAGACTGCCGTTGGCAATGCCGATAGCCAGGAAGGTCAGGAACATGATCAGAAAAAGGAATATAAAATTCGAAAACCTTTTTCCCAACAGGACTTTCCCCTCTTTTCGGAGGAAAAGCATGGTGAAATCCACATTGGCCCTGGTCCCGGTTAATTTGACGAGTGCCCCGTACAATAGCGTCCTCAGCGATTTCATGTTTACGGATTGAATGAGGTTGCCGGCGTCTTGCCGGTCAGTGTTGACTGAATGCTCAATACAATATTTTCAACCGGGCGGCCGGCATGATCCAGCCATTCCCGGGTTTTTCCCTTCCTCGTAAATACCTGTTCCGGGGTTATATAGGCGCAGGCGTCCTTGTCGTCGCTTTTGATCAGGACCATGATCATGTCTGCGTACCGGGCCGATAATTCGATATTATGACTGACGATAATGGCCGAGCGGTCCTGATTTGAAATGCTGTCCTGCAGTTTCTGCATCAACTCGTCGGAGTTGAATTCGTCGAGGTTCCCCGTGGGTTCGTCTCCGAAAAGGACGGTGAACGAGGTGGTGATGGCGCGCACAAAGGCAAGCCGCTGCCGTTGCCCGCCGGAAAGTTCCGACGCATTCTTCCACTCTTCCACGTCGCCCAGGCCCATCGTTCCCATGGTCTCCCTTACGCGTTCCATGGAATGATCAAACGAATTCCCGTGAATCATCTGGCTCAGGCAGGCATTTTCATGGGCGGTGAAATTCTGCATCAGGTTGGTGTTCTGGAAAATAAAGCTGTAGTAATCACGCCTGATCTTGGCAATGCCGGTCCGGTGGCTTTTTGCCCATTGCTCTTTCAGGGATAGGGGAGGTGCATCCGGAGTGGGATAGAACAGAATCTCCCCGCTCTTGATGGTGTCGTTCATCAGTCCGAGAGTCTCCAGAAATGTACTCTTCCCGCCACCCGATTTACCGATCAGGACGATGATCCGGTTGCGGGGAATTTCCAGTTTCCTGATGGATAAGACATCTTTCCCCTTCTTGTAGGAGCAGACCAGGTTGTTTATCTTGTATAAAGGGTTTGACATAATGAGCGGTTAAGGAAACTGTTCAACATCAATCCAGAGATAGCGGCTGTTGTTGCTTACCACGGTTCTGATACTGCCATCATACTTCTCCGTGTTGACAATCCGGGAGAGCCTTTTTTCGCTGGCCAGGACGGACTGGAAGAATGCGGAGAACCAGCTGTCGGGAATCCGGTCGGGATCAGACAACTCCTTCGCCGGTAATTGCAGCCAGGGAGATTCTGAACGAATGAACCAGAAGCAATCTTCCAGAACACGCACCAGCGGGAGGGCAGCAATGGAATCGTTGGTGATATTATCGTGGTTCTCTTTATAATACCGGAACACGGCATCTTTGAACCTGAGCCTGTCCGGCGGCTCTCCCGACTGTTCCACAATGTTTTGGAAATTCTTCAGCACCTGGTTCAACTGGGTATAGCTGATGAAAGTGACCTTCCTGAAGCTGTTGGACGGAGCGTTCATGACCCGTTCGACCCCGAATCCCGTTTTCATCGATTCATTGATGACCTGGACCCTCAGAACGTGATCCTTTTCTTCCGTGACAGGGAAAAAGACAGGATCAGCGGATTCCGGTCCGGAGGGTTGCCAAACGGCATATTTCGGATCGGCTTTCCCGGTTCGTTGGTAATCCAGAGCATGATCCCGGTCAATGAAGAGTATGGGAGGGTAAATGGAATCGTTCTTTACCGCTGTTTGCGGTGTGCCGGCAGGCATAAGCCACAACCGCGAATTCAGAAAATAGGTGTAGTCGGCGGGCACCCATCCCACCAGGTTGTTGTCGGCGGTTGATCCTTCGGGTATTCTCCGTTCCGTTCCGATGAGCAGGGCGCCATTGACCATTTTATACACAAAGTAAAGGTCCTTGCGATTCGTCGTCAGCGAGGTTTTATCATTGAATGACGGATCACGATAAATGGTCAACCCGCGGGTGCTTTCCTCATCGTTGCCGGATAACAGGAAATCGGGTTCTCCGAGGGTCAGGACCTGCATGTAGGGGTATGCCTTGTTTTTGTCGTTAATCAGGCAGGTTCGCCATAAAAGCACTTGCGTTTTCTTTATCCAGCCTTTATCTACCGCGGCTTTACTGAGACAGTTGTTTTTTTCATCCGGCTGCGGATCGGTATAAACATGCAGGAAATCCCCCTTGGCGTTATTTACGTAAAATGGATCCATGAACCCGGCACGACCGGAAACCTGCCGGCCTTCCGGATCCGCATATAACGGGTTGTTCGAACGGTCGGAAAATACCTGCCACAACGTGCAGGGAACCATCCCCATTATATTGTCTTCATTGAGCCCGGGTTCGGGATGGAAAAAAGCCTGGGGTATTCCCATGATCCTCATTCCGGTCGAATTCTGACTCTGGCCGGAATGAGGAGAGACGGCAATAAAAAAACACAGCCACCAGGGTACGCTTGGCCTGAAAAAACGGCGAAAGCGCATCAGGGAAGCATCGTTTGGGGTATCCAGAAGTACTTCCTTTCGTTGGATATCCAGGT
>DAONFN010000243.1:0-5192 GCA_035403625.1 Bacteroidales bacterium | reverse complement strand
CAAGATAGAAACTTTAGCTTATGCTTTTATTTTGCAATCATAATACCTCTGTGTATCTCTATGTAACAATATTTATAACACGGAGAACCACAGAGTAGGCACAGAGACCCACTTCCCATCACCTCGTCACTTCCGTCACTCTCGTCACCTGGTCACCTCCATCACCTTCAACGGGTGCGCCTCGGTAGTGAATACGTACTTCTCCAGGTCCAGTGTGTTCTCCGGGGCAAAGAGGAGATAAGCGTACTTCAGCGTCTCGGCCAGGAAGAAGCTCTCCATCTTGTCCGACTGTTTTCCGGTCGTCACATCGTGCAGGGAGGCATATCCGGCGCCGGCCCGGCACTTCTGCAGGATGTCGTCCGTCATCCGCTTCCCCATCTGCAGGTACCGGGAGTCATGGGTAGCACGGTAAAGGTAAAAGCAGCTTTCGAGATTTTCAGGGCGCAGGACATAGGCGGGGTCGGTCACCTTTCCCGTCCGGAAGTTGAACTCCTCCGGTTCAATGCCGTATCGTTCCCACATGGCGAAATTGCCCTGCTGGATCTGCGCCGCGGAAGCCGTGTCGCCCGAAAGAGCCAGGATGCCGGCATAAAAGGCATCCAGCGCTCCGTACAGCGGGGTGGTTTCCTTTCCCGAATTCATCTCCACACGGGTGAAATACGCTCCTTCCGGTACCCGGGTGAACAGGTATTTCAGAATGGCCCGGTTGTGCACCTGCCAGGCTTCCATGCACTCCCGGTCGCCCAGCAGCCTGCCTGCCTTGTACAGGTACTCAAAATAGGAGTCGATCCGTGCCCCGATCTGGCACTCTTTGTTATGCCATTCACCGGTGTTGACATCGAGGGTGGTGCCCACCAGGTCGTTGTCGCTCCTTCGCCGGTACACTTCCATGGCCGCTTTCCGGGCCGTACGGTAGTAAACCGGATCGCCGGTGAGCGCGGTCAGTTTCCCGAATTCGAGGAGGTAGGTGCCGATCTCGGCCGGGTTGCTCAGGGGGTCGCGAGTGGCCCCGGTCACCAGGTTGACATAGCGGTAAGGCATGCCGGTGGGGGAGGAGAAGGCAGGAAGAAGCCGCTTTCCCAGGTCGGTCGCCAGGTCGAGAAACCGTTGATTTCCACTCCATTCATACGACGAAAGCAGCCCGCCCAAGAGCCGGATGCTGACCTCGAACAATTGGACTTCCCGGTCGAGGTCGAAACGAAGCCCGCTGGTTACCAGGGTTTCCGCTTCCGCCGCCTCTTTCTTCATCCCCATCAGGATAAAGGTGTCGAAGGCATCGACAGGGGTCATCAGCAGCGAGGTGCCGTACCAGTTATGCCCTTGCCGGCTGAGGGGTTTAAGCTCGTCATACCCGCGGGCGTACGCCAGGTAGGCCTTCCATGCCGTGTGGCAGGCCGACCTGATCTTCCGGCATTCCAGCCGTTTCTCCCGGTCGGGAAATGAGGTTTGTGAATAGGAAAATGAGGTAAAGGCGACGATGCAGGCGGTCGCCAGAAAGAGACGGGTTTGTTTCATCCGATCATGTTTTTCGATGCCATCAGCCCGGTGATGGTGTGGACAATGTCATCCTGATTGAGTTTCGCACAGTTGAATGTGACGTCGAAGAGATAAGGATTGAACTTCTCACCCGCCATCAGCTCAATGAGCGAAATCCGTTTGCGGTCCATGTCGTCAATCATCCGCACCGCTTCGGAAGCGGGGATCCCTTTCGATTTCACCACGGCTTCGGTCCGCCACTCGCGGGGTGCGGTCAGGCGAATGTGCAGGGTGGCGGGCGCATGGCGGAGAATTCCGGCTCCGCCGCGTCCAACGATCACCACAAAGCCCTGGGCTGCGATGGATTGTACCACCGAGGTGATGGTTTTACGCATGCGATGGCTGCTTACATAGCCGGGCGAGAAGGAGGCGAGAACATCCTCGACCAGCCCCTTGCCGCCGGCATTGAGCATAAAGTTCACCTCGGCCGGCTGCATCTCCAGCCGGCGGGCCGCATCCTCCACCACCTCCTTGTTGATGAACCTCCAGCGGCCGGGTTTGGCGGCGCCGCACAAACGGTTCAACTCGGCGGTGAGATGCTGTGCGATCATCTTCGACGGACAGCCGAATTCCCGGGAGATGGTGACGACCGGCAGGGGACCGGCCGGTTTCCCGAGGTCGCGTCCGGCAAACGCGCGATCCATGTATTCGTGTAGCAGGTTTTCCATGACTCCTCCTTTCCTGGCCAGATTACACAAATTTACGAAACCGGGCAGGGAAAAGCAATGGCCCGGCGGAGGAAATTACAGATTTGATACGAGCTGCCGCAAAGTGGTTTCGGCCAGTTTGGCGGTGTAGGCAAACTGGATATAGCGTGTGAGCGACTGGATGTAACTTTCTTCGGCCTGGCGGACCTCCAGCGCCGTGGTCTGGCCCAGCCGGAGACGGTCGAGTGAAATGGTCAGGTTCTCCTTCGCCAGCAGGGTGTTCCCCTTCTCCAACTCCATAAGTTTCACGGCCTGGTCGTAATCGGAAAGAGCATTCTGCAGCCGGGTGTTCACCGCGGTCTTCACGCTTTCCAGTGCAAAGCGCGCCGACTGCTCCTGGAGCCGGGCCACGCGGACCTGGCGGTTGATATTTCCCCCGTTGAAAAGACTCCACGAAAGGGAACCTCCCACCGAGGGACCAAAAACCTGGTTCCGGGTTACAGAACCTGCGGTGTTGGTGTTCAGCGAATATCCGTACCCGGCCGACAGTGAAAGCCCCGGCCAGCGGGAAGCATTCATCTCGCGCACCGTCAGGGCGCTGATATCCGCCTGCTTCTGCAATCCGAGCACCTGGGTGTTCCGGCTGTAGATCTTCTCCCGGAAATCATCCCGGTTGGGGGTGTAATCGAGCCGTATGGAATCGGTCACCTCGAAGGCTGTTTCTGCATCCCGGCAGATCAACTGGTTCAGCTTCCGTTTCGAAGCCAGCACCACCGTCTCCTGGATGATCGCATTTTCGGTAAAGACATTCAGGTCCACCTGCGACTGGAGCAGGTCGGTTTTCGGCACCATGCCCGCCCGGAAGCTTGCTTCCAGGATGGTGACCCGTTCGGTGTTGTAGCGGATCACCTCCCGGATCGATGCCAGTTGCTGCTTCTGCCTGACCACATCATAATAGGCCAGGATGATGTCACTGACGGTTTGGTCGACCTGCTCCCTGAACTGAATTTCACCCAGTTCGTTGATCTGCCTGAGCTTATTGCGGGTTACGAACATTTTTCCGCCGTTGAAGAGCGTCCACGACAAACCGAGGTCGGAAGAGAGATTATTCACCCGTGCGCCGGAGGCCGTGCTGGTAGCGCCGGATGCCAGCGTGCTGGATACCTGGTCGTAGGAAAACTGGTCGGAGGCGCTGACACCGATCGAAGGGAGCATGCCGGCATTCCCGGCGGTGTTGTTTGCCGCATCGATATCGGCCGAACTCCGCGCGACCCGGATGTCGTAATTCTGTTTCAGTGCCAGGGACAGGGCCTCCTCGAGGGTCATTACCGCTTGCCCGGCACCCGGCAGGTATAGTAAAAGAAAGGCCGACAGGACCCCATACCATCTTTTCATATCGCCTCCTTTCCTGTTTCCGTCGTGGCGGGGATGATGATCTCTTCCCGTTTTTTATTTGTAGCCAGCATGATATACATCACCGGGATGACGAAGAGCGTAAGAATCAGTGCAAACGTAAGCCCGCCGACGATCACCACGCCCAGCGGCACACGGCTGGAAGCGCCTGCTCCCAGGGCCAGTGCGATGGGCAGGGCACCGAAAACAGTGGCCAGGGAGGTCATCAGGATCGGGCGGAGCCGCGCGGCGGCCGCTTCGAAAGCCGCTTCGGCTTTGGCCAGTCCCGCTTTTCTCTTCTGGTTGGCGAATTCGACGATCAGGATGCCGTTCTTGGTGACCAGCCCGATGAGCATGATCATCCCGATCTCGGAGAATATGTTGAGGGTGTTGCCGGAGATCCACAGGCTGAGCAGGGCGCCCGCCATGGCCAGCGGCACGGTGAGCATGATGATGAAAGGATCGCGGAAGCTCTCGAACTGCGCCGCCAGGATCAGATAGATCAGGATCAGCGCGAGTACCAGTGCGAAGGAGGTGTTGGAGCTGCTTTCGGCGAAGTCGCGCGATGGTCCCAGCAGGTCGGTCTGAAAGGTGTCGTCGAGCACCCGCTTCGCGATCTTCTTCATTTCTTCGATCCCTTCGCCCATCGTATGTCCTTTGGCCAGGGAGGCCGACACGGTAGCCGATTTGAAACGGTTGAAATGGTAAAGGGTTGGGGGACTGCTGTTCTCGCGGAGCGTGATCAGGTTGTCGAGCTGGATCAGGGTTCCCGCATTGTTCCTGACGTAGAGTGAAGCAATGTTGGCGGGCTCGCTGCGGGATGGACGTTCCACCTGGCCGATCACGAAATACTGTTTGCCGTTCCGCAGGAAATAGTCGTACCGTCGTCCGCTCATGGCCAACTGGAGCGTGTTGGAAACGTCCATCACGTTGACCCCCAGGTCGGTGGCTTTGAGGCGGTTTACCGTCAGGTTCAGTTCGGGCTTGTTGAATTTCAGGTTGACATCGACATTCCCGAAGATGCTGTCTTTGCGCGCCTCTTCCAGGAACTTCGGCAGGAATTTCTGCAGCTTTTCGAAATCGAGGTTTTGCAGGACGAACTGGACCGGAAGCTGGCTGCCCCCGGACAAAGAGGTGGAGATGGTTTGTTCCTGGTTGGGGATGATCCGCGCGTCGGGGATCTTTTTATACATCCTCGACAGCCGGTCGTAGACGTCCTGCTGGGTGGTCTTTCGTTCGTTGGGTTCGGTCAGGAAGATGTTGAGATTGCCGACATTGCCGCTGGTGGAGCCGAAGCCGCCGGCCCTGGCAAACACCAGCCGGGCTTCCGGCACACTATCCATCACCTTTTCCGAGATGCGGTCGAGCAGGGCGGTCATATTATCGAAGTCGGTTCCTTCCGGAGCCGTCACACTGGTTCGGAGGATGCTGTGATCTTCCAGTGGCGCCAGCTCCGATTGCAGGTTCGACCCGATTCCGATGATCATGGCGATACACACTCCCAGGATCACCAGGGAGAGGTATTTATGCGAAATGAAGTACCCCAGGATCTTCCGGTAACGCTCCTCCAACCCGGTAAAAAATGGCTCGGTGGCATTGTAGAATTTCGAGTGCCGG
>DAONFN010000242.1:0-5213 GCA_035403625.1 Bacteroidales bacterium | reverse complement strand
GAAACGCCTACCAGTTCCCAGAAGATGTACATCTGGAAAATGTTGGTGGCCACCACCAGTCCGAGCATCGAGAAGCTGAAGAGCGAGAGGGTGGCGAAAAAGCGCATGAACCCTTTCTCCCCATGCATGTACCCGATGGAGTAAAGGTGCACCATGAACGACACCGAGGTGATCACGATCAGCATCATCACCGAGATGGGATCGAGCAGGATGCCCATGTCGATATGCAGCGTATCGGTGAGGTTCAGCCACCTCATGTTGAATGCCAGGAACTTCTGGAAAGACCCGTCAGCCGCCCTTTCAAGCACGAAGAAATACTTGTACGCCGTGACCAGCGAAAGGAGCCACATAACGAAGAGCCCGGAGGTGCCGGCGATGCCCGAGACCAGGGGCTTGAAGCGGTTCCCGAACAGGCCGACCACCACGAACATCACGAGGGGTATCAGCAGGATCCAGACAGTGTAACTGAAGTCGATCATAAAGGGTCTATTTACGGTATTGTGTACTTTATGTTACTGATAACTATGTGTTTGTCTTATAACTTCACAAGGCAATAGGCAATAGGCAATAGGCAATAAATACAAAATCACTATTGCCTGTTGCCTGTTGCCTAGTATTTCATTTCATTCATATTTTCTACATCGATATTCACCAGCCTGCGGTAGATGTTGATGATGATGGCTATAGCCACCGAGGCTTCGGCAGCCGCCACCGCGATGATGAAAACGCTGAAGAACATCCCTTCGAGGTGGCCCGGGTAAAGGATCTTGTTGAAGGCCACGAAGTTGATGTTGACTGAATTAAGGATCAGCTCGGTCGACATGAGGATCGTGATCAGGTTCTTACGGACGAGGAATCCGTAGATCCCCACGAAGAACATGATCGTTCCGGTGATCAGAAACCAGGTTAATGGTACCCCTTCAAACATAATGGTCGGTATTACAGGATTAATCTTTACGTTTCTTGGCCAGGATGATCGCTCCCACCATAGCGGCGAGCAGCAGGACGCTGATCACTTCGAACGGCAGGGCGTATCCGAATTTTTCCGTGCTGATCAGGCTGTGGGCGATCTCACGGATGTTGGTACGGCCGGTGTCGGTGGCTTCGGCCGGGAACTGGTATTGCAGGATGGTAAGGATGGTGAGAACCGCTCCGGCGCCGGCTGCGAGCAGGGCCGGAAGTTTCTTCGAGAGGGAAGGCTTCTCCAGTTTCTCGGCGATATGGCTGGTGAGGAGGATGGAGAAGATGATCAGCACCACGATACCGCCCGCGTAAAGGGTCAGCTGGATGGCTGCCAGGAAGTTGAACTTCAGCAGGAAATAGAGTCCGGCGGTGGCCACAAGCACGAACAGCAGGTAGGTGGCGGCCCGGAGGATCCGGCGGCTGGTCACCGTCAGTACCGAAAAGACGATGATCACGGCCGCAAAGAGGGTAAACATCAACTGGTTCGCTGTCATTCTGCAATGTCTTTAATGATGGATGATCCGGGTTTGTTGAGGATTTTGGTTAGCTTCGACCGGTCAAATACCGCATGCTCGAACTCCTGGCCCCAGGCAAGGGCGTTGGAGGGGCACGACTTGATGCACAATCCGCAGAAGGTGCACATCCCGAGGCGGTAAATATGTTTGTCGATGATGCGTTTCTTCTTGCCGTCGGGCAGGTCGATCTTCGCCTGGAGAATGGTGATGGAGCCGTTGGGGCATGCCGTTTCACAGATCCCGCACCCGGTGCAGCGATGCTCGTTGTTCTCGTTGTGCGGCATGATCACCTCGCCTTTGAACCGGTCGAACATCTCGAGGGTCTTCCGGTTCTCGGGGTACTGCTGGGTCACGATCGCCCGTGGGCTGAAAAAGTATTTTCCGGTCACCTTCATCCCCGTGGTGAGCGACTTGATGGCCCGGAAAATATCTGCAAAGTATTTGAAAAAGCTGTTCATAGTGCTAGAAATGCCAACCCATTAATACGATGAATGCCATGAAGAGAATGTTGACCAGGTTGATGGGCAACAGGAATTTCCATTCCAGCGTCAGCAGCTGGTCGATTCGGAGACGCGGGAAGGTCCACTTGAACCACATCATCAGCCAGATGACGAAGCCGGTCTTTCCGATGTACCACACGAAGGGAGGAATGTAATCCATGATCTGGTTGAAGCCCGCCCATCCGCCGACATGAAAAGGCATCCATCCGCCCAGGAACACGGTGGCCGCGATGGAGGCTACGATGAACATGTTCATGTATTCGGCCAGGAAGAAGAAGGCAAATTTGATCCCCGAATATTCGGTGTGGAACCCGGCGGTGAGTTCCGATTCGGCTTCGGCGAGGTCGAAGGGGCCTCGGTTTGTTTCGGCCGTGCTGGCGATCAGGAAGATGATAAAGGCAATGAAGGAGGAGATGTGACCTTTGAAGATGAACCAGCCGGTGGCCTGTCCTTCCACGATCTCCGAGAACTGCATGGAGCCTGCCAGGATGATGATGGTGAGCAGCGAAAGCCCTACCGAAAGCTCGTAGCTGACGATCTGGGCGCCTGAGCGCATGGCCCCGATGAGCGAATACTTGTTGTTGCTCGACCAGCCGGCCAGGAGAACGCCGACCACGCCCAGCGACGAAACGGCGATCACGTAGAGTACGCCGATGTCGAAGTCGATGGCATGCAGCCCCTTGGCGAACGGGATCGCCGATATCGCCATAAATGAGGCGATGATCACGATGAAAGGAGCCAGGTTGAAGAGGAATTTGTCGGCATTTTTAATGGTGACCAACTCTTTCAGCATCAGCTTGATGAAGTCGGCAATGGTCTGGAACACCCCGTACGGTCCCACACGGTTCGGCCCGACGCGGTTCTGCATGAAGGCGCAGACCTTTCGTTCGGCATATACGAGGAACAGTCCGACCAGCGCGTAAAAGAGCAGGATCGCCAGCCCGATGAGCACCATCTCCGCCGTCACTGCCCAGAAGTGCGGCAGGTTGTCGTTGAGGAACTTATCGATCCATTGGTTGAATGCGGTGAAATCGTAAAGGCTGAAGTTCATGGATGATGTTGTTATCGGTCAATATCGGGAATGACGTAATCGAGGGAACCTCCGATGGCGACGAGGTCGGCGATCTTGCAGCCGCGGCTCATATAGTCGAGGGCGCTGAGGTTCGAGAAGTTGGGCGACCTGAATTTCATGCGGTAGGGCGACTTGTTGCCGTCGCTCACCACATACACGCCCAGTTCGCCGCGGGCGGCTTCGACACGCTGGTAATATTCGCCGGCGGGCAGCTTCAGCACCGCTTTCATCTTGGCCGTATGATCTCCAGCCGGGATGTTGTCGACGAGCTGTTCGAGAATCTTCATCGATTCGCGCATCTCCAGCATCCTCATCTTATAGCGGGTCAGCGTGTCGCCTTCGGTACCCAGAATTTCGTTGAAATCAGCCTTGTCGTAGGCGGCATACGGATGATGCTTGCGTACGTCGCAGGCAAACCCGGAGGCGCGGCCCGAAGGTCCCGTCACGCCGTAGCTGATGGCCATCTCTTTCGATATCACGCCAACCCCGCGGGTGCGTTCCTGCATGATGATGTTTCCGGAAAGGATGTCGTCGTAATCCTTGATCTTCTTCCGGAAGTAGGTGATGAACTCTTTCACCCGCTTCTGGAAGTTGGGGTGAATGTCCTGCATCAGTCCGCCGGGGGTATAGTAACTGTGAAGCAGCCGCGATCCGCAGGATTCTTCAAAAATGTCGAGGATCTTTTCGCGGTCGCGCAGCCCGTAGAAATAACAGGTGAGCCCGCCGAGGTCCATCCCGAAGCTGCACCACCAGAGCTGGTGTGATGCAATACGGGTGAGCTCGTCGATGATGGTACGGATGTACGTCACCCGTTCGGGCACATCCACTTCCAGCGCCTTTTCAACCAGCAGACATACGGCGTGGTTGTTGATGTGCGCCGAAAGATAGTCCATCCGGTCGGTCAGATGAATGATCTGGGGGTAGGTGTCTTTCTCGCACATCTTCTCGATGCCCCGGTGGATATAGCCGCAATGGGGCTTGAGGTTTTGTACGATCTCTCCCTGGAGGGAAACGACCAGCCGGAGCACCCCGTGGGTGGAGGGGTGCTGGGGACCCATATTGATGTGGTACTCCTCCTCCTCGATATTCTTGACAGGCAGGTTGATGACTTCTTTCATACCTTATAGTTCTACGATGTTAACTTCATCCACGTAATCTTTGCGGAGGGGGTGGCCTTTCCATCCTTCTTCGAGGAAGAAGCGCCGCAGGTCGGGATGGTGGTTGAATTTCACACCCAGAAGGTCGTACACTTCCCGTTCGTGGAGTTCGGCGGTGCGCCAGATGTCGCACACGGTATCGACAGCCCCGTTCTCGCGGTCTTCGGTGCGGACCTTGAGTACGAGCTGGTGTTTGTGCGCGGTCGACTCCAGGTGGTATACTACCTCGAGGTACTTCACGTAATCGACCCCCGAAAGGCAGAACAGGTAATCGAACGCCAGGTCGGCGTCGTTTTTCAGTCGGAGGGCCAGGTCGTGCATCTGCCCGGCAGGGATGACGAAGGTCAGGAATTGCTTGGTTTCCTGGAATTCCGCACCCGGGACCATGCCCAGGATACGATCCTTCAATGTTGCATTATCCATCTGGAAAAGATCAGTACAGTTTCAGGTTTTCGGTTTTTCTCGGATCGCGCAGGGTCTCCAGCTTGATCTTCCGCTGGAGTTGCATCACGCCGTAAAGCAGGGCTTCGGGGCGCGGGGGGCAACCGGGAATGTACACATCGACCGGGATCACGTGATCGACCCCGCGAACGACGTGGTAGGTGTTATAGAAGAAGGGGCCTCCCGAAACGGCGCAGGCTCCCATGGCGATGACATATTTCGGGTCCGACATCTGGTCGTAGAGTCGCCGGAGCACCGGGGCCATCTTGTTGACGATCGTGCCGGCCACCACGATCACGTCGGCCTGGCGGGGAGAAGCGCGGTACACTTCGATGCCAAAGCGGGCGAAGTCGTGCCGCGAGGCGCCTGTGGCCATCATTTCGATGCCGCAGCAACTCGTGGCGAAGGTCAGCGGCCAGATCGAATTCGACCGTCCCCAGTCCATGATGGCGTCGAGCGTTGAAACGATAACGTTGCCGCCTGTTTTTTTGAAAAGGTCGAGGGTTTCGTTATCGCGGAAATCCGCCTCTTTCATGTTTTTTATTCCCATTTCAGCGCTCCTTTC
>DAONFN010000241.1:0-5227 GCA_035403625.1 Bacteroidales bacterium | reverse complement strand
GGTCAAAGGCCAGAAGTATTTCGATACCACCGACAACATCGAGAAGTACTGGAATGGTACTGCCTGGGTGAAGTCGGTTGATCCTTCTGCAATTGATCACAATTCGCTGCTCAACCGTGGCACGAATACTCATGCGGCGATCGATACCCACCTGGCATCGACCTCCAACCCGCACTCAACGACCAAGTCCCAGGTAGGTTTGGGAAACGTGGACAACATTCAGCAGATGCCGCTGTCGTACCTTGATACCGATGGAACGCTGAGTTCCAATTCCGATGTCAAGGTGGCCAGCCAGAAAGCGACCAAGACTTACGTTGACGGTCAGATTTCCACCATCCAGGGCCAGATCACCTCGGGAATGGTTTACAAGGGAACCTTCGACGGTAGCCAGACCATTGCCGCCCAAGGTATCACTACCATTCAGAAAGGGTGGTTCTGGAAGGTTATTGTCGCCGGCACCACTTCCGGGGTCAGTACGCCGTCGAATACCGGGGTAAACATCGGCGACATGGTCATTGCCAATGTCACCAAAGGTTCCGGGATCACTGCAGCCGATTTCGATGGTGTGGATAACACCGAATCCGCCGACCTGGTGAAACTGGCCGCCACCCAGACTCTTACCAACAAGACGATCGATGCCGACCAGAATACCATCACCAACATCGAGACTCCCGACTTCAAGGCCGGGGTTATCGACACGGACGGAACGCTGACTGCCAACAGCGATACAAAGCTGGCGACCCAGAAGGCAACCAAGACCTACGTGGACGGTAAGACTGCCGGCAGAACCAAGAAATATGTCGGCACGATTGCCGCCGCCACTACCGGTACTGTCACAGCCGCGACGCATGGTTGTGGGACGGATGTCGTGGTAATGGTTTATGAAACCATCTCGACAGTCCGATATGCAGTTGAAGCGGATGTCTCCGTAAACGCATCCGGCGACGTTACCTGGACTTCGGCCACTTCGCTTACCGGCCAGATCGTGATTGTCGGTTAATCCCTGAATCGGAAACGATCATGCCTGTTTTCAAGTCAAACCTTGATATCCAGCAAAACCAGCTTCTGAATGCTGTCCTTCACCGGTGCCCGGACCTTCCGGCAAATCCGGTTGAAGGGCAGCTTTACTACAATGAGGGCAAACACATTGCCTACCTGTGGGACGGACAATACTGGGTGCCCTGGGGATCTTCAACTGGTGGCGGCGGTGGGAGCCGCGAGGTCAGGCAATTTGTCACGACCATTCTCAATCCGAATCTGCGATCAGGGGCCATCATTGTCAGGTTGTACGAGGATCTTGTCGTTGTCAGGGTCGATGCCCATTTCAGCACCGTCAACACGGTATATTTTAACATTGACTATCGTACAAATGTCAATCAGACGGGTACCTATATTACCGATAGGCCAATGACTGCCAGCTATGACAGCAATGAATACTCTACAATAGATCATGCCTGGCTGAAGAAAGACGACTGGCTTTACCTGAGCATTGCTTCCGGATCAGGTGATACGGGTACTGTGACTGAAGGTGACCCGGCCGGTGCAGTTGGTGGAACTGGAACGGGAACTGGAACTGAACCGCCAGCTGGTGATGGTGAAGTTTTAGGCGTACTGACTGTGATACTCACATGCATTACGAATTGAAAAACGGATGATCTTTCAGTTTCATCGCATTTTCAAGCTTTGAAATACGGATGTACCTGAGAAAGGATTCAGTTGTCCGGTGTCCGGTGATTTGCATGATAGAGAGGATGGGCACACTGCTCAGGTAGGCGTTGGTGGCGAAGGACCGCCGAACCGTATGAGTGCGGATCTGCAACCATTTGTCAAGGTTCCCTTTTGTGATTTTCTTGGTGACGGCATACTCTCCGATCCAACGAAGTACTCGGTTTGCCTCCTGGTTTGTAGGTATATGGTAATCCTTCCCATACCGATTGATAATCTCCGGAATGATGGGATGAACCGGAATGATGACGGGTTCTTTTGTCTTCTGTGTTTTTACATACAGCTTGCCGTCCTCAATATTATTAAGGGTCACTTTAGCCCAATCGGAGTGCCTCAGACCGGTATGGCAATTGAGTACGAAGAGGTCCCGGATCCGGCGCATCCGGGCATCGTCAATTTTCAGTTTGTAAAGTGCCTGGATTTCCTCACTACTTAAATATATGGTGTCGGCATCTTCTTTCAGCACCTTAAAGCTTCTTGCCCGGTGCTCTTGGTTGCTGGTTAATTTGTCCTCATTGGCCTCATTCATCAGCCGCTTTATCCGTCTGATGTGAGATCCAATAGTGTTGGGCTTCAAATTAGCGCCCTTCAGGTAATCCGTGAAACTGATATAGAACTCCTTGTTTATTGAATCAAAATCAATGACAATGCCATGCAGCTTCTGATAGGTTTCAAGGTGAGTCTTGATGCCGTTGAAATGCTGGATGTGGTTGTCCGACACCTTATTCTTATAGCGGGCCTGGAAAATCGGGATATACTCGACCAGGGTAGGTTTGTGGTTTGCTGCACTGACCTCCTTCCTGCCGATGAACATTTGATAAGCATCTTTTAGCTCCTTGCTTTTCTTCTTGACAACTTCCATGGCCGGTTTTTCTCCCTTGGGAAACATCTGGTCGTAGGTGTCCAGCAGGAAGCTGTTTATTTCCCGCAGCCTTTTATTGGTGTCAGCGTGATCCTTCAGCGGATAGGCGCGCTGCTCTTCATCGTTCCAAGCTTTCTTAGTTACGTTCAATCCGGTAGAGAGCCTCAGTCTCTGATGGTTGAAGGTAAATGTAGCCAGGATCAAACACCCGTTTTTCCTCTCTTTGTCCAGGTAAAATATAACCGTTGCCATAATTTTGATTTTTGCCTAAAGTGTGTAAAAAAGTTGCCTAAACAAAGGTACGAACTGGCAAGTTTTTAGGCAAAGTTGCCTGTAAAAGTTATGAACAAGGGGTATTTTGGTGTAACAGGCTGTAACAAAAAAACCGCCGAGAGTGGCGGTTTTACTTGATTTCCGTTGATTATCAGGAAATATTCTGTGGGATGTGAGGGATTCGAACCCACGACCCCCGCCCTGTCAAGGCGATGCTCTAAACCAACTGAGCTAACATCCCAAAGGGGCGGCAAAGGTAAACATTTTTTTCATTTTTCAGGATTTTTCTTGTGGCGGGTGGTTGAGTGGTTGAGTGATCGAGCGGTCGAGTGGTTGAGCGGTTGAGTGATCGAGTGACTGAGTGGTCGAGTGGTCGAGTGGTCGAGTGATTGAGTGGTCGGAGGTGGTAAGTCGTCAGTCTTCAGGGTACGCCAAATTTTCCTACCTTTACGACCATAACCTTTCTGCCATGAAGATCACCTTTTACGGAGCTGCCGGCGGAGTTACCGGAACCTCCTACTATTGCGAAACACCCCAAGCTAGAATCCTGGTCGATTGCGGAATGTTCCAGGGCGGCCGGAAAGCCGAAGCCGCCAACCGGAAGGCGCCCCCGGTGGATTATCAGACGCTGGATGCCATCGTCCTGACCCATGCACACCTCGACCATTGCGGCCGTCTTCCCCTTGCCGCACGGGCTGGATACCGCGGGCCTGTCTTCGGAACCCCTGCCACCATCGATCTTTCGGCCCTGGTCCTGCGCGACTCACTGAAGGTGCAGACCGGCGACCTGGAGAAGCTCAACCGGATGCGCGCCCGAACCGGGAAACCAGCGCTGGAGGCCGACTTCGACGAAAAGGACGTGGAAAATGCCATCCGGCTCATGAAACCTATCCCCTACCATGAATCCTTCGAAGTTGCGCCTGGAATGAGTGTCATCGTGGATGAGGCAGGACATATCCTGGGATCGGGAAGTCTGAAAGTGACCGTCTCTGAGGGCGGAACCACCCGATCGGTGATCTTTTCGGGCGACCTGGGAGCCCGGGGCCTGCCAATCGTCCGCGACCCGGAACCCTTTCGCGAAGCCGATATGGTAATCATGGAATCAACCTATGGCGACCGTGACCACAAGCCCTTGCAGGAGACCATCAATGAGGCGATCGGGATCATCGGCAACGCGATCAGGTTGAAGGGAAAGATCCTCGTACCTGCTTTCGCCATCGGCCGCACGCAGGACCTGATTTACTACCTCCAACAGGCATTCCGGCAGGGAGGTTTGCCCAGAATCCCTATTTACATCGATAGTCCCATGGCCATTCAGGCCACGAAGATCTACCTCGGACATCCCGAACTTTTCGACGAGGAGATGAAGGAATTCATTGCCAGCGGGGAGATGGAACGGGATAAAGACTATCTCCGGCCGACGGTCACCGCGGAGGAATCCCGGCGCCTCAATGAGGTGGAGGGTCCCTGCATTATCATCGCCGGCTCCGGGATGTGCAATGCAGGAAGGATCCTTCACCACCTCCGGCATAATCTCTGGCGCAACGACACTTCCGTGCTGATCGTCGGCTACCAGGCCGACGGAACCCTCGGCCGGAGCCTGGTGGAAGGGGCCCCTTCGGTAAGGATTTTCGGGGAACGGATTGCTGTGAGGGCACAAATTCACAAACTCGGAGGTTTCAGCGCCCATGCCGGCCAGTCAGATCTGTTGAACTGGTTCAACGCCCTCGCCCCTGCCCGGCCACGCGTGGTACTCACCCACGGAGAAGACAAAGCCCGTGAGGCCCTTGCCAACATTCTTCGCCACCGGTACGGACTTCCTCCTTACCTGCCACAGTTCGGGGACACGGTGGAGGTTTGATGTGCTGATGTGCTAATGTGCTGATGTGCTGATGTGTCGTTATTCAATTGTTCTGTTGTTCTACTGTTCTCCTGTTCTATTGTTCTCCTGTTCTCCTGTTTAATCATTCTCCCTGTTCCCTAACCTCAGCTCCTATGAATAAAGGATCCATCCGCCGAACGAAGATCATCGCCACCATCGGTCCGGCCAGTTCGACACCCGAGATGATCAGGAAACTGATCGAGGCCGGAATGGACGTCGCAAGGCTCAACTTTTCGCACGGCGATTACGACCGGCACCGCGAAGTGATCGGCTGGTTGCGATCGGTTTCACAGGGGATGCAGCGGCCGGTTACGATCATCATGGACCTGCAGGGGCCAAAGATCCGGGTGGGTACCTTGCCGGAAGGGAAAACCGAACTGATCGCCGGCACCATGGTGACGCTTGTCCCGGTGGGATATCCGGAATCCGGGCCCGGGATTATCCCCATCGATTATTCCTTCCTCGCATCCGAAGCCCGGCCAGGC
>DAONFN010000240.1:0-5276 GCA_035403625.1 Bacteroidales bacterium | reverse complement strand
ATTGGGCGGAGGGATGCCGTTGGGGGCTTTCATCTCTTCGGCAAAGGTCATGGAGACGCTTGCATTCAATCCGGAATTGGGTCATATAACTACCTTCGGAGGACATCCGGTGAGTTGTGCCGCCGCACTGGCTGCCCTGGAAGTGCTGACAAACGGGAACCTGGTTGAAGAGGCAGAACGGAAAGGCCGGTTTTTTGAGGAGAGATTCAAACGACACCCGGCGCTATCATCGATACGACGGGCCGGCCTGGCTTTGGGGCTCGACCTGGCGGATCCGGGCAAACGGGGTGACTTTTCGAAGGCAGCCATTGAAAACGGACTCATTATCGACTGGTATCTTTTCCGGCCCGCCACCTTCCGCATCGCACCGCCTCTGACCATCACCGGCGACGAAATGGATGAAGCATGTTTACGACTTGATGAATCTTTTCAGGTGATTTTATAACATGGTAAGAGAATCACGAGGCTACACGGACATTGTTTAACTGTTCTAATGTTCTAATGTTCTATTGTTCTAATATTCAAATGTTCTATTGTTCTAATATTCAAATGTTCTATTGTTCTATTGTTCTATTGGTCATCACTTCATGACGGTTTACCTGTTACCGGATGAGCCGGTTTTTCCACTGGTAGCTGAAGCTGAACCCGACGGGCTCGTGGCCATCGGCGGCGATCTGTCAGCGGAAAGGCTGATCCAGGCCTATGCGCATGGAATCTTCCCCTGGTTCAGCGATGATGGAGATGTTTTCTGGTATTCGCCAGATCCCAGGATGGTGCTCTTTCCGGCAGATTTAAACGTTTCGCACTCGTTGAGGAGGGTGCTGCGAAGCGGCCGTTACTGGGTGAGCTTCGATACTGTTTTTGAGCAGGTTATCCGCGCATGCGCTGAGGTACAGCGGCCGGACCACGATGGGACATGGATCAGCGAAGATTTCATTGAAGCATATACCCGGTTGCATGTTGAAGGCTTTGCCCATTCGGTGGAAGTTTTCGATGGTGACAGGCTGGTTGGAGGATTGTATGGGGTATCCCTTGGGGCCGCTTTTTTCGGTGAAAGTATGTTCTACCGCGAAAGCAATGCTTCCAAGGTAGCATTAGCAACGCTGGCGGAATGGTGTCGGAGGAACTCGCTTCAGTTTATCGATTGCCAGGTTGAGACCTCTCACCTGCGAAGGTTGGGAGCTACGAACGTTACACGCCCGGCTTACCTGAACATGTTAAAAAAAGCCCTGGCGGAAAAAACCGTCAGGGCTCCCTGGAAGTGACTGTAGGGAACTAATTGATCCCCAGTTTTTTCCGAATATCTTTCGGAATTGCATTTTTATGAACCATGATGTCCATGGTCTTCAGTTTTACATAGGCCTCCGAAGCATAGAAGTAGCCTTTATACGGACTGCCATCGGTTCCCCACGAATTTTTAATCAGGTAGTATTTGGTCCCGTTCTGGTCCTTGGCGATCCCGGTCAGGTGCATGCCATGATCGTCGGTAGTTTGGTAGTTGTCGAATTCCGTCTGCCGCATCTCCTGGGTGATCTTCTTTTCAGGATAGGGTTTGTCGAATTTGGTCAGGAATTTTTCTTTATCGGCATCCGACATTTTCGTCCACTTGGCGCTTTCCATGCCGGCCACTTCCGGGGCGTTCTTATCGGGGACGACTGCCACACCGTTTTTCCAGGCAAAACCCTTTTCACTCACATCGGCTCCCCAAACGACTGTATATCCCTGGTTGACCGAATTGTCGATTACCTGCATCAGTTCATCCAAGGGAAGGTTGTACACCTCGTCCATCAGCCAGTTGTCGGGGATTTCGATGATGAATTTTGAATAGAAGGGATGGTGGGTATAAGAGCTGATCTCCACGTAATCGTCGGGGTTGAGCCCCATCATGTCGGAGAATGTCTTTGGTGTGTATTCCTTTCCCTTATAGGTGAATTTTTCAGGCACTTTCCCAAGGTAGGCATCGAGAAGCCCGTCAAATCCCTGGTGCCAGACCGGGGTCAGTTTCTTGTTCGGATTCTTCAGCACGGCATCCACGCATGCGCTGAGCACGGCATCCATCTCTCCATGAACCGGGTTCTGCTCTCCGATGGTCATCCCGTTATACACTTCATCGGGTACCATCCCGAAGTTCTTCAGCACCCAGGTCACATCGTGGGCAGCCCCACCTCCGCCGAAGTTATGTTTGCCGTTAAAGCGAATGTATTTCACCGCTTTTTCAGAATAACAGTTTCGGACACAATACATTTCCGACAGGTCGAAGGTATCCTTTCCGTTTCTCAATAATTCTGATTCGAGGAAGGAGATGGCTGAGTAGCTCCAACAGGTTCCCGACCGGTACTGGTTTTTCACCGAGGTGGCAGGAAGTTGTTTGACGATAGTAAACCGGTAGCCTGAGTCGGATTTCTTTTCGGTATCCTGGCCAAAGGAAGATCCCGCCGAAGCGGTTGTCAGTCCCGCAAGCAGAAGGAGGAAGGGGATTTTCATGATTTACGATTTACGATTGAAGTTTAACTGAATAAAGACTGAATGGTGTAGGTGGATTCTTGCTGAACGATTACCTGTTGCCTATTGCCCAGGTTCAAGCAGCCGCAAAAGTAGCCAGAAACCGGGAGGGTGCCAAGATTTTTCTTTGACCCGGGCCGATAGCACGATGAATGGTGAGTGGTGAGTGGTGAGTGATGAGTAGTGAGTTTTGCAATCCTGATCGCTCAGTATCACATTTCAAATGGATGATCCTGGTCGAAGTCGGGGCGATAAAAGTCGCTGCTATCGAATTCCTGGATCCAGCCATGGTACATACCAAGAGCTTCCATGGCATCCACCACTTGCCTGTACTCCGCCTCCGTAACGCTCCTGCCCAAGGTAGGGTGGCCGGCGACAGGCCTGGTCGGATAGTATTGCGCCATCAGCGACACATGGATTTTCGGGGAAAGCTCTTCCGCAAGGAATTTAAGCACCCCGATGCTGTTCTCCACCGCACCGGGCAGCACGAGGTGCCTGACAATGATCCCGGAAACGGCGGTGTCGTCATCACCGGTGATCAATGCAGCTCCTTTCTGGCGGAACATCTCTTTCAGCGCCCGGGCAGCTGTTTCGGGATAACCGGCGGCTCCTGAGTAGTCACGTGCAAGAGCCGGATCCGAATATTTCAGGTCGGGAAGATACACATCGATCAGTCCCTCCAATCCGCGAAGGCTCTCCATCTTGTCGAACCCGTTGGTATTGTATATCCACACAGGATCATAGCCCATGGCTTTAACGGCGGCTATGATCACCCTGACATGCGGAATAAAATGGGATGGGGAGACAAACCCAACCCGGGGAATTCCCTGGTCGAGGTACCCGGCGATCTGCCTGATAACTTCGGGCAGGTCCATCCGATAGGTGCTCCGTGAAACATGATTCGCGCTGATCTGGTGGTTCTGGCAATACAGGCACTGCAGGTTGCAATGGGAAAAGAAGATATTGATAATCCCTTCTTTACCACTGATGGCAGGTTCTTCCCCCCGATGAATGCAGATGGAGGCAATATTGAAGGAGGCATCGCTCCTGCACCATCCCAGTTTGCCGGAAAACCGGTCGGCGTGACATTCGCGCGAACAGATGGAACAGTCATGAAGCTCTTCCAGCGGGGCAGTCAGGGCTGTTAAATCCAATGGCTTCACCGGTTTTTTGGTTACTTTTGACAATTCTACGCAAAACTACAGATTAATGACCAAACTCAGGAAGTACCACCAGGTGATCTGGGACTGGAACGGAACCCTGCTCGACGACGCCTGGCTGTGTGTGGATGTGATGAACGGCATGCTAGCCGAAAGGGGGCTCCCGTTGAAAACGCTGGATGAATACCGAGAACTTTTCGATTTTCCGGTCAGGGATTACTATGTCAAACTCGGATACGACTTTGATAGAGAGCCCTTTGACGAGGTCGGGATGGAGTTCATCGTGCGGTATAACCGCCGGCAGCATGAAGCCGCGCTCCACCCCGAGGTCAGGGAGGTGCTGGAAGCGATACACGCGCACGGCTACACCCAGCACATCCTGTCGGCCCGTGAGCAGGGGGAACTGGTATCGGAAACGCATAAATTACAGGTGAATAACTACTTTACTCACATCTGCGGACTCGATGATCACTATGCACACGGCAAGACCGATGTGGGACATCACCTTATGAAAATACTCGGGAAGCCGACCGGATCCATGCTTTTCATCGGAGATACACGACATGATGCCGAGGTGGCCGGCGAATTGGGTATCGACTGTATCCTCATCCCCAACGGGCATCACAGCGAATCCAGGTTGAAACAGTTCGGAGCTCCCCTGGTGCCTTCCCTGTATGATTTAATTGAAATATTGAAATGAATACGGTTAAACTATTTTCATTCAAATGGATAACAATTTCTATTATCCTGATTTTATCGTGTACAATACTTACCCGTGCCGGCCAGGGCAACCCGGCCCCTCCCCTTCCCCGGGTCGCGTTTATCGCAGCGAATCCTTATGAAACGGCCGGCGATCCGGTGCGGAAGGCGTACGACTGGCTGAAGAACTGTGCGGGCTTCACCGCGGAGTACCTTGACATCCCGAAGGCAGCGGCGAAACTTGGCCGGTCGGGCCGGTACCAGGCGGTTTGGATTTGCCGGATGGATACAAACGCATTAACCCCTGCCGAAACCGGGCAGAAGTTCCTTAAAGCGCTGGATACCTATGTCAGGAATGGAGGGAGACTCCTTCTCTCCCACCAGGCTATGCATTATCTGAACCTGCTCGGGTTCGAGGACCGGCCGGTGCAGGACAGCACAAAGCGATGCACCGACGATGGGTATGGAAGACGGCTGGGATTTCATGCATTTCATGATCACCCGGTCTTTCAGGGGCTGAACGGCGGAACCTATACCTGCCGGCCACGAAAGGATATTTCGGTTCGGATTTCGGGATTTTTCGGGAATAATGTCCCTTCTGGAGGGAAGGTAGTCGCCGTTGACTGGGACTATATTTTTCTCCGGGAAAATTCAAAGCTCATCGTTGAATACCAGGCAGGCAAAGGGAAAGTTCTCGCCGTGGGCGGATATATGGATTTCTCGATTCAGAATGACAACAGGATCCATCTTGAGCGATTTACGGGGAATTGCCTGCACTATTTGACGGATGATACGGGAGAGGGAGTGACCTGTTATTGGGATTATTCTCCAGCTGAAGTCAGGGAATGCCTGTCAGGTCCCGAATCGGACCGTTTGCTGGTGGCCCCTCCGGCCGCCCATTCCTGGATGATAACC
>DAONFN010000239.1:0-5298 GCA_035403625.1 Bacteroidales bacterium | reverse complement strand
GTACCCTTGGACTTCTGATTGGCAAGGGATTCTTTACCGAACATGTATCCAACGAACTGGTCCTGGAAGGTAAAACCGCCGCCGACATCTTCTACCGTGAAATTGCTGCCTCGTCCAATGTTCGTGAACAGTACCCGATCATGACCGAACTTCACCGGATTTTCCACGACAAATATGACATCCCCACTTTCGTGAACAATATCCTGAAGTAATTTCTTTGTATCTTTGCACACTCTTTCGGGGCTGACTGGTTTTGACAGCAGGAAAGTGGGAATGTAAGCATGCCGAGTCTTCGTAAGCCGACCTCGTAAAAAGTCAGTTTTCACAGCCAATAACTGGCGACAATTATTCTTACAGACTGGCTGCCTGATTTTAGAAATCAGCAGTGTCTTGTCTCCCGGGAAACCCTTCTCGACGGTGTTCCGGATGAGGCATCACAAAAGTTGAGATAGTCCGGCCGTTGTTTCGTCGTACGGGCGAAATCACAGAAACTAAGGACCCGGTAGGTTGGCCCCAGGCCGGCCGGTTCCCGACAACCAACCAGGGGATAAGCATGTAGAAAGCCTTTTTGCTGCCTGTTTGGACGAGGGTTCGAATCCCTCCAGCTCCACATCCCGGGTTCACCCGCTTCACCTTAGGAAGGAAGAAGTATGCTGTTAGGTAAAAAGATCATTGTCGTTCTGCCAGCCTATAATGCCGGCAAGACGATCGCTCAAACCATTGAGGAAATTCCTTTTGATATCGTGGATGAATGTGTTGTCGTCGACGATGCCAGTACCGACAACACCGTCGAGGTAGCCAATTCGCTGAATGTAAAGCATGTTGTCAGGCATGACCGCAACAAGGGTTACGGCGGCAATCAGAAAACCTGCTACAACAAAGCCCTTGAACTGGGCGGCGATATTGTCATCATGCTGCATCCCGACTACCAGTACACCCCGAAACTCATCCCCTCTATGGCCTACATGATCGCCAATGGCTTGTATCCGGTCGTGATCGGATCGCGCATCCTGGGAAAAGGGGCCCTCAAAGGCGGTATGCCTACGTATAAATATGTGGCCAACAGGTTCCTGACCTGGATCCAAAACCTTCTCATCAACCAGAAACTGTCGGAGTACCACTCCGGATACCGGGCCTTCTCCCGCGAAGTACTCGAAAAGGTAAACTACCAGGCCAACTCCGACGATTTTGTGTTTGACAACCAGATGCTGGCGCAGATTTTTCACGCCGGCTTTGAAATTGCCGAGATCACCTGCCCTACCAAGTATTTCGAAGAAGCATCCTCGATCAACCTCCGCCGCAGCATCAAGTACGGCATGGGAGTCCTCCGTACCTCCCTGGCTTATTTCTTCCAGAAATCCGGCCTGATCTCCCTTCCCATGTTCAGGACAAAATAATCGGGATGGCTGCCAAACCCCTGCCTGGTAAAACGCTGAAAAACAAGCCCACCGGGAAACCGGTCCGGAAAAAGGCAAATTTCCTCCCTCACCTGGTTATTTTTATTTTTGCCTTTCTCCTTTACGGCAATACCATTCCCTATGATTATACCCTCGACGACCTGATCGTTATAAAAGACAATGCCTTCACCCAGAAAGGGTTGGCTGGAATCCCCGAAATTTTCCGGTATGACTCGTTCACCGGTTTTTTCGGTATCCAGAAAAAACTGGTGGAAGGCGGCCGGTACCGCCCTCTTTCAATCGCCACCTTCGCAATCGAAGTAGGATTGACGGCAGGTTTGCATCCGGCTTTGAGCCACCTGATCAATATCCTGCTGTATGCATTGTCCGCCATTCTGATCTATCTGGTTTTTTCCCGGTTGGTAAGGCCCCCCCCCGGACGCCCCTGGTACCTGGGAGTCCCTTTTGTGGCAGCCCTTCTGTTTCTCGCACATCCACTTCATACAGAAGTTGTTGCAAATATAAAAGGGAGGGATGAAATCCTCGCATTGTTATTCTCCCTGACTGCACTGAATTTCTCCCTGCAGTACCTGGATGAAAAAAAGAAACTCCATCTGTTCCTGGCAAACCTGGCCTTCTTCCTTGGCCTTCTGTCTAAAGAAAATGCCATACTCTTTGCGGTGATCATCCCGCTCACCATTTACTTCTTCACCCGCACCTCTCTCCGCCAGAACATGATCATGGCATCATCGCTGGGCGGAACTGCCCTGATCTTCATACTGATTCGTTTCGCAGTACTCGGTTATCTCAATTCCGGCGAACTTCCCAGGGAATTGCTCAACAACCCCTTCCTTTTCGCAACCACGAGCCAGCGTGTGGGGACAATCCTGTACACCTTAGGCCTTTATATCAAACTCCTCTTCCTGCCCTACCCTCTCACCCATGACTACTATCCCTACCATATTCCGCTGATACCTTTAAGCGATTTCCGGGCCATCCTGCCACTGATCCTCTACCTTGCGCTGATCCTGGTCGCCGCAATCGGTTTCCGAAAAAAAAGCATGGTTTCCTACGGAATTCTGTTTTACCTGCTGACCCTCTTTATCGTCTCAAACCTGGTATTCCCTGTTGGCACCTTTATGAACGAACGATTCGTATATATGCCTTCGCTCGGGTTTGTGCTGATCGTGGCCTACCTGGCCATTGAAAAGTTGATGCCTTTATTCGCCCTTGAAAAGTCGGCACGGAATGTAGTGGTTCCCCTCCTGGCCCTCATCCTGACATCGTTTGGTTTTCTCACCGTGAACAGAAATCCGGCCTGGAAAGACAATTTCACGCTCTTTACCACTGATGTAAAGGTCTCTGTGAATAGCATCAAGTGCAACATCTCAGCCGGTGGTGATTATCAGAAAAAAGCAGAACTGGAAGCCGACACGGCAATAAAAGGTGAGTACTACCGCCGCTCGATAGGGTACCTCGAAAAAGCTTTGTCCATTTATCCTCGTGCAACCAACGGACTGGTTCTTTATGGCAATGTCCTGGCGGTTTATAAGAAAGATTTCAAACAGGCGATCGGCCAGTACCTGAAAGTACTTGAATATGAGCCGTTGAACGGAAATGCCCTGTCGAACACCCTCCAGGTAATGAACTCGCTTGATAACCGTACCAACCTGACGTTTAAAATTGCTGTTCTGCGAACCTTGCTGGCCGCCCGGCCCGATCACCCGGAAGTCAACTATACCCTTGGGAAACTGTATGGCCAGTTCGCCGGCAATCTCGATTCCTCCCGTTTCTTCCTGGAACGGTCTGCCGGGCTCGACCCGACCGACAAAGCAGTTTTCAAGGACCTGGGAATTGTTTACAGCATGCAGGGGGATTACCAACGTGCATTGGACGCCTTTGGCCGCGCACAAAAACTCGATCCTGCTGATGCACAGATCAGGCAGAACATCGCCATCACCTACCAGATCATGAACCGGTCAAAAAGTACTATCCGCTGATCCTCCGACCAGCTTACTACCTCAACCCCAACGCTTTGATCTTATTCGCCTGGCCAAGGCGCAGGTAAGTGGTAGCCAGGTTCTGCCGGGTCCGTATATCTCCCGGGTTCAGGCGCAACGACCGTTCCAATACATGGGCCGACTGGGGGAAATCGCCTTTCATGGCCAGCGCAACCCCCAGGTCACTGAGGCATTCGGCCCTGTTACTGTCAATCCGGCAGGCTCGTTGCAGGTTGGCAATGGATGAATCGAGCAAACCCATCTCCTTCCCATAAACCAGCCCTTTCTGGTAAAAGGTTTCAAACCGCTCACCGGCCATGGCGTTTAATTGATTCATTCGGCCGATCTTTTGCCCGGGTGAAGGAAGATGGTTGATGGCGATGAAGATGTTCGTCAGGGCTTTGTCGTAGTTCCTGCTGATCTTCAGGGTCTCCAGATACCAATCGATCGCACGCTCATAATCCCCGCACTTGTAGTAGGCATTGCCAAGAAGAAAGGTCTCAGTCTCCGTTCGGTTAAGTTGCTGGGCCCGTTCGAGGTACCGGACAGCTTCCCTTGCATACTTTCTCATTACAGCCGTATCGCTCTGCTCATCAGCCTTGAGCAGATATTCGTGCCCGGCACCCTTGTTGGCAACGGCACTGTTCGAGGAAACCTGAACATCATGGGTGTATAAAGAAAAATTGTCTCTCCAGTCGAAATTCCGGGCAACCGTGCGACCGGCATACAGAAGCAGTACTGCGGTGGCCGTCCAGGAAATCATCTTACGCAGGGATCCCCTGGCAGCAAGGGTTGCAACTCCCCAGCCCGTGATGATGGCAAAGCCCACCGAAGGAATAAAAAGGAACCGCTCACCCATGAAAGGTCCTACAATGAAGGGCAGGTTGGAAACCGGGAAGAGGGCAATGAGAAAGAAAAGGATCCCAAAGCCCGCCGGGTGCCTGCGGAAAAAGAGCAGAAACCCGGTTGCGGAAAGGGCTGCGTATAAAACTATAGGCAACAGAGCCCTTAAATCAACCAGGGCGATATAAGGGATGTGAAATGGATAATAATCAATCGTAAGAGGGTGTGGAAACAGCAGGAGCTTCAGGTATAGCCAAAGTGTATAAAAAGTGGTCCCGTATCTCTCGGATAACCCTGGCGCGAACATGAACGAATTACTGAGTATGTTGTCGGGCATGCTCGGACGGGCACTCCAGCCTAAAACACTCTGCCGGATCAGGAGAAAAAGGAGAAGTCCCGCTACAAGGGCTCCTCCCGAGGCCGGCAGGGATTTCCGCAAAGCAGCCATACCCCGGAAACAAAACACGGAAGCAGGGATCAGCAGGAGCATAGGTGCGGCACTCTCTTTCGACATCAGGGCAAGGAAAAAGTAAACGCCACCGATCACAGCCAGACGGATTCTCTGTTCATCGGCATACCGCACGACTGCATCCCAGGCCAGCAAACTGAATAGTAGCGCCATAATCTCGTCCCTGCCTTTGATATTGGCTACCGCCTCGGTATGAATGGGATGCAGGGCGAAAAATAACGTCGTAAGAAACGCGGGACTCAGGAAAACATCCCGCATCCGTTTGAGTTGGGTCTTCTCCCGGAAAAGTCGTGCAAGCACCCGGTAAAGCAGCATGCACGACAGCCCGTATAATAGAATGTTCAACAAATGAGAAACAAAGGGTCGTGGTCCGAAAAACTGGTACTCGATACTCAGCGTCACCAGGGAGAGCGGACGGTAACGCCCACCCCTGAAAAGATTCTTCTGACCCGTAAACCCGGTGAAACTGTCATTGAAAAGGTGACCGAAAACCCCGACGAGACCCTGCCGGGTGAATTTGTTGCCTTCCACCACGCTGTAATCGTCATAGGCGTACCGGTTGGGCAGCGTGTTCAGATAGACAGCGGCG
>DAONFN010000238.1:0-5347 GCA_035403625.1 Bacteroidales bacterium | reverse complement strand
TGGCCCAGGTATCAGGAAGGGTGTTCATGAAGGAACTGTCGATCATGTTCCAGATCTCCCGGTCGTTCTGCCGCTTCTGGTCAATGATGGAGAAGAGGATCGCGCCGCTTTCACCCACAGTGAACGACCCGAATTCAGTGAATATATCCGGTTCCGGCACTTCATATCGCTCACACATACTCTTGATCTGGGCTATGATCTCCTCGGCCATGTACTCATAATCGTACACGAATTCGAGTGAGTTCTTGATCGGCAACCCGCCCCCGATGTTCAGCGCGGTAAGCTCGGGACACAACTTTTTCAATTCGCAATACACCTGAACACTCTTGGTCAACTCATTCCAATAGTACGCCTTATCCTTGATCCCGGTGTTGATGAAGAAGTGCAGCATCTTCAGTTCGAACTTCGGATTGTTCCGTATCTTCTCCAGGAAGTAAGGAATGATATCGTTGTACCGGATCCCCAACCGGGACGTATAGAAGTCGAATTTCGGCTCTTCTTCGGAGGCAATCCGGATACCGAGTTGAATCTTATGCTGGATATCGGGCTCATACTTCTCCAGTTCAAACAGGTTGTCAAGTACCGGGATCACGTTGGTGAACCCGCTGTTGACGAGGCTTACAATATTTTCGATGTACTGAGGCCTTTTAAACCCGTTGCAGATGATGAACCGGTCCTTCGGAAAAAGCCCCCGGCCGGCCAGTTCCTCAATAATGTTAATATCGAATGCGGACGATGTTTCGAGGTGGATTTCGTTCTTCAGTACCTCTTCCAGAACAAAGCTGAAATGCGAACTCTTGGTGCAATAACAATAGTGGTAATCACCCTGGTAGTCCACTTTGGCCATCGCCACATTGAACAACCGTTTGGCGCGCTGGATCTGAGAGGAGATCTTGGGAAGGTAAGTGATTTTCAGAGGTGTTCCGTACTGTTTGATGATGTCCATCAGAGGAACACTGTGAAAATAGAGTTCATTATCAACCACTTCGAATTCCGGCTGGGGAAAATCGAAGGTCTGTTCGATCAGGTCGATATACTTATTCTTCATAACCAGAAAATTACAATGTAAATCACCCGGATTGTCTATTATTTATCAATGCGGATCACCCGGATTGATAATTTTCAACAAAAGTAGGTCATTCTGAGCAAACTTAGACCTTTCTAAGAGAAAATAATGAAATTGTCTAAATTTGCGCTGAATTACCGTAACATGAAGGAAGAGATCAGGAATTTATTGCTGGCAGAGATGTCGAGGAGGAACACCGATCTGGTGGCAGACCTTGTCGGGAAGCGGCCGGAGGTGTTCGACGAACTGTTCCGGCTTTACCTGGGGGGCGGGGACCCGGTTGACCGGCGCGCTGCGTGGGTAATCGACCTGGTGACTGAATCTCAACCTGGTTTTCTGGAGGGAAGACAAGAGGAGATCATCAGGCATCTTCCGTTGTTCCGCCATGATGGCCTCAAGCGTCACTCGCTGCGTATGCTTTCCCGGTTGCCGCTGCCATCCGGCGAAGAGGCGGCAGGGGTATTGATGCAAACATGCTTCGATTGGCTTCTTTCACCTGCCGAAGCAGTGGCAGCGAAGGTGTATTGCATGGATATTCTGGTCCGATTTGCAGAAATAGAGCCCGATCTCCGGCGCGAAGTTAGCGATACCATCGAGTGGCGGATTGGGGAAGAGACACCCGGATTCCGCACCCATGCAGCCAAACTACTGAAAAAACTGCGGTCTTCTCCCGGCTCACCACGTCCTGCCGGCCTGAGTGATCCGGCCATTTCCCGTTGATTACCGGAAATTTAATCCATTGGTTATTCCAATTATTTTCCTAATTTTGCACCCTCAAAAAAAAGCATACGCTTAACCCATTAAAATTCAACACTCATGCAGCACAAAGGCGTTGTCAAGTTTTTCGCTATCACCTTCATCCTGGTTTGTTTGTTCCAGTTGTCATTTACCGTCATCAGCTACTACTACAGCGGCAGATCGGAAGCTTACGCCAATTCGGCGCTGGTAAAATCGGAGGCCCGGAAAATGGCCCAGGGTGACCGGCTGAAGGAAGAATATTTTTATGACTCCATCTCAAAATCGCGCCAGGAGTATTTCAACGATTCGATGGCTTCTGTTAACGTATTCAACATCCTTCTCAAGAAGTACACGTTAAAAGATGTCCGGGAGCGTGAAATCAACCTGGGTCTCGACCTGAAGGGCGGCATGAACGTTACCATGGCTGTTTCGGTGCCCGATGTGATCCGCGCCCTCTCCGGGAACAACCAGGATCCCACCTTCCTCAAGGCACTTAACAAAGCCATCGACAAGGAAAAATCGAGCACCCGCGACTTTGTCGACCTGTTCGCCGAATCCTTCAAGGAAATCGATCCCAACGCCAAACTGGCCGCTATTTTCAACACGGTTGAACTGAAAGACCGGATCAATTACAATTCGACCAACGATCAGGTAATCAAGGTCATTCGCGAGGAGAGCAACGCCGCCATCGACCGCACATACAACATCCTCACCACGCGTATCGACCGTTTCGGCGTCGTCCAGCCCAATATTCAGCGTCTGCAGACCGCCGGCCGGATCCTCATTGAACTTCCGGGCATCAAAGATCCCGAGCGCGTCCGCAAACTCCTGCAGGGAACTGCTCAGCTCGAATTCTGGGAAACCTACCAGTTCCCCGACCTCCAGCCCTTCTTCTCCGAAGCCAACACCAAACTGGTGTCGATTCTAACTGCTGGCGCCGACAGTGCCCGGGCCGACAGCACGCTGAAAGCCGACACCGCTGCCACTGCCAAAGCCATCAACAGCAAGCAGACCCTCGCCGAAAAGAAAGCGACAACAGCCAAAGCCGTTACGCCAAAAGCAGATACCGCGAAAAAAGACACCTCCAAAGGAAATGCCCTGCTGAAACAGCTTGACAAGGACACTTCCAAGGCCGCTATGGAGAAGAAAAAACAGCAGTCGTTCGAGGAATATGCCCAGAAGAACCCGCTGTTTGCTTACCTGAATCCTGCCATTTACCAGAACAAGGACGGACAGTATGTGGCCGGACAAACGGCCATGGTGGGTCGCGCGTTCATCAAGGATACCGCCCGCGTCAATCACCTGCTCCGCATGACCAAAGGACTGTTCCCGCGTGATCTGAAGCTGGCATGGACGGTCAAACCTCGTTCGGAAGCCAAGGATGTGCTCGAACTCGTGGCCCTCAAGGTTACTTCGCGTGACGGATCACCGGCCCTCGGTGGCGACGTGATCGTGTCGGCCCGCCAGGATTATGATCAGAACGGACGCGTGGAAGTCTCCATGTCGATGAACAGCGAAGGCGCCCGTATATGGAAGCGCCTCACCGGTGAAAACATCGGCAAGCAGGTCGCCATCGTTCTCGACGGATATGTTTACAGCTATCCTAATGTAAACAGTGAGATCCCCAACGGAATGTCATCCATTACCGGAGGCGAGATGACCATTGAAGAGGCACAGGACCTCGCCAACATCCTGAAGGCCGGAAAACTTCCGGCTCCCGCCAGGATCGTTGCAGAAGAGATCGTCGGACCGTCCCTCGGACAAGAATCGATCAACGCCGGTCTTCTCTCCTTCATCATCGCCTTCATCGGTGTTCTGCTCTATATGTCGCTCTATTACGGCCGCGCCGGCCACGTAGCCGATATCGCCCTGTTCGCCAACGTGTTCTTCCTCTTCGGCGTCATGGCGTCGATCGGCGCCGTCCTTACTCTTCCCGGTATTGCCGGTATCGTACTGACACTGGCTATGGCGGTCGACTCGAACGTGATCATCTACGAGCGTATGCGTGAGGAGATCCGGGCCGGGAAGGGCATGCGCCTTGTCGTGAAAGACGGGTTCCGCCATGCACTTTCCGCCATCATCGACGGTCACGTGACCACCATCCTCACCGGTGTTGTGCTGTATATCTTTGGATCCGGACCGGTACAGGGGTTCGCCACCACCCTCGTACTGGGTCTTCTCCTGTCACTTTTCTCTTCGATCTTCATTGCCCGGTTGGTATTCGAATGGATGCTCGATCGCGAAATGCATATCACCACCGGCAACCGGTTTACCATGAACCTGTTCCAGCATACCAACATCAACTTCATCGGGTTGCGTAACAAGATGTACCTGCTTTCCATCCTGATTATTATACCAGGGATCGTCAGCATCTTTGTCCGCGGACTGGATCCGGGTCTGGATTTCACCGGCGGGCGGAGTTTCATCGTCAGGTTCGACCAGAACGTCCATACCAACCAGGTCCGTGAATCCCTGCGAAAGGTATTCGGCGAATCGCCTGAAGTCAAGACCTTCGGTCCGCAGAACCAGGTGAAGATCACAACCAAATTTATGATCAGCGAACGCAGCAAACAGTCTGATTCCATTGTGGCTGCACGGCTGTACGAAGGGGTAAAATCCTTCTATGGCAAACCCATCAGCTTCGAAGATTTCAAATCCAATTCACCCAACAAGATCATCGGGGAACTCAGCTCACAACGTGTCGACCCGACCATCAGTTATGCGTTGATCTGGAAAGCCTTCATGGCGGTGCTCTTCTCCCTGATCATTATCTTCATTTACATCGCATTCCGGTTCAAGAACTGGCAGTTTGGTGTGGGCGGTGTCGTAGCTCTTGCGCACGACTCCCTGATCATTATCACCATGTTTACGCTGTTCCACGGGATCCTGCCCTTCGGGATGGAGATCGACCAGCATTTCATTGCTGCCTTGTTGACCATCATCGGATACTCGATCATGGACACGGTTATCATCTTCGACAGGATCCGCGAATACAGGGCCCTCTACCCGAAACGCGACCTGGCCAGCAATATCAACGCGGCCATCAACAGCACCCTGGGCCGTACCATTAACACCTCCGGCGTTACCCTCGTTACGCTGATCACCATCTTCATCTTCGGCGGTGAGGTCCTCCGCGGGTTTACCTTCGCCCTTATGATCGGGGTTATTTCCGGAACTTATTCTTCGGTGTTCAATGCAACGCCGATCGCTTACGACATTCTGATGTGGCAAAAGCGCCGTCGTGAGAAGAAGGAACTGGAAGCCTCGAAGTCAAAAGCCAGATAATTGCTATTTTTATGCAAAAAGGCTGCCCCTCCCGGGCAGCCTTTTTTTTTACTCCTTCCAAGACTTTTCTCTATCTTTGTACGTTCAACTCCCATCCAAACCGCATTTTCATGCATTATAAGATTATCCTGTTCATCGTCCTGGCGTCGCTGGCTCTGGCTCCCGGGGGCTTTGCTCAGAATAAATACTCGAAGGCGGCCGATGCAGCCTATGCCGATCAGATGTTTCTCCAGGCACTGCAGAAGTACCAGAAAGCCT
>DAONFN010000237.1:0-5351 GCA_035403625.1 Bacteroidales bacterium | reverse complement strand
TGGTTTTTCCAGGCCGTGCCAGGTAAAAACCCATGACTGCCAGGAACACGGGAGCACAGAAGGGGCCGCCGAGAAAAAGAGACAACCGGCCGACAGGCCCCGAATAGAGTTCCGGGGTGGCCATTTGCTCCATCAGGTGCACCTGGATCATCAGGATCACTGCAATCCCTTTCAGGAGATCGGGTGTGCCTGCGCGCCGGGGCCATGTCACTGCCGGTTCACTCATGGATGAGGGTGCCGCGGCCGGCAGGACCGGATATGCCGTTCAAACGGTAATGATACACCCCTGCCGGCAACCCGGTAAGCGGGATGGCAATCGTATTGTTTCGGGAGTCGAATGGCAGGCTTCGCACCGGCCGGCCGGCTGAATTGAAAAGATCGAGCGAGCCTGGGCCCGCATGCCCTGCAGTGGGAATTGTCACCCAGTTACCGGCCGGGTTGGGGTAGGGGAGCAGCTCCGTACCGACGCCCTCCGGCCCGTCGCCATCGGCTACCAGTGTTCCCGGAACGCTGTAAACCAACGTATTAATGGTCCAGTTTACGACCGAATAATCGTACACATAGGCCAGCATCTTCGTTCCGCTGCTCCCCGCGGCTATTACATCCACATAGGAACAGCCCGGGATGGAAAGCAGCACCGTGCCTTCTTCGTTGATGATTTTCGTGTAGTAAGTATAATAGTATAACGTTGTATCGTAGGAATAATAGATGTAGGCAAGTTCCACTTTATTGTCGGTGTTGAACAGCGTTTCCGTCACGTAACGGACATCGTACAGGTACATGCCCGACGGGACGCTCAGGCTGATGGTCTTCCACAAGGAGTGGTTCATGTTGTACAACCGGCACTGGTTGGTGGTCACATCCATCAGGTAATATTTCCATCCTGAGACGGCCAGGTTGGTCAGGGTGGCGGAAGCTGCATAGTCGTGTTCCAGCTGGATTTGCGAATAACTGCCGGTGGACAACGCCAGCATCAGAAGAGAGATGAAAAACGTCTTCATAACATGAAAAATTGGATGAAGGGCAAAAGTAGCCTGCCCGGTGGGGTTATGCTGTATGAAATTTTACAAAAATGTTATGAATTCATAAGAAGAGGTCGGTCACCTCTTCGTCCTTGCTCAGGTCGAGGTGGATCGCCTGGATCCCTTCCTTCCGGGCTCCCTCGACATGCATCAGGGTATCGTCGATAAAGAGCGTTTCGCCCGCAACCAGGCCGCCGTCACGCAGGACATAACGGAAGATCTCCGGTGAAGGTTTGCACAACCGGATGCGGTAGGAAAACCAGGTTTTTTCGAAAAGATCTTCGAAACGGCATCCATGGTCCCTCAGCAGCCTGGCAGAATAGCTGTAATAGTGGATCTCGTTGGAATTGCTTAGCAGGAAAATCCGGTAATCCCCGGCCAGCGCCCGCAGCAGGGCGATCCGCTCCCGCGGTATGTCGAGTAACAGGGCATTCCAGGCGGCATCGAGTTCATTGTCGGTGACCGGCCGGGGGATGAACCGCCGCAGTTCTTCGCGGAACCCTGCCGGATCGAGCAATCCCCGTTCCACCGCATCGTACAGGGCCGGGGCATCATACTCGCCGGGCTTTGCCTCCTTTCCGGAGAACCCCAGATCGCGAAAGGCCTTTTCGGAGCGTTTCACGTCGATATTACAAATCACCCCGCCGAAATCGAAGATGATGTTTTTAACGGGTACCGTGGACGGCGCGGGGTGGGTGATGCGGGAGAGAATCGGTTGCATGGCCAGGTGGGATTGAATGCCATGCAAAAATCGTAAAAATTGTCTACCTTTGCACCCCTGATTCAGGAGTGAACTGCGAAAAGTAAAGTGCGATTAATGCAATTCTATTCGTAGATCGTAGATCGTACATCTACGTCGCAGCACCCCCGGGCCCATAGCTCAGTCGGTCAGAGCAGTAGACTCATAATCTATTGGTCCTAGGTTCAAGTCCTAGTGGGCCCACCCGTTCAAGTGCGAAGTGTAAAGTGCAAAGTGTAAAATAATTTGCACTTTACACTTTATACTTTAGACCTTACACTTTCTAATTTACACCCCCACAGCTGTTTGCGGATCAGGATCAAAAGTTTGCGTTAACGCGATCTTTTTGGGTGTATTCACCTCGCCGGCATCCCGTAAATGAGGCATCATGCTGAAAAACCTGTTTCCCCGCTCAGGGCGGGACCTGTTACCATCCGGGAATTTGTAATTGATATCCTTTCTGCCAGTTACAAAAAATCAATTACTTTTACAGCCCTGATACCATATAAAACCGATGCAAAACAAAATTTTATATATCCTGACACTTTTCATCCTCACGCTTCTGGTGACGACCCACGCCAGGTCCCAGGCGTTTGTGATCCACGACGTGCTGGCCAGCTCCCCCGATGCGGATATCTGCGATATCGAGGTCGACCCGTTTCATAACCGGATCTGCTGGCAGTCGCCATCTGATGACAAGCTCTGGATCTGCCACCTGGATACAGTCACCTGGATGCTCGCTGTGCCCGACGGCCGGGAGATCCTCGTCGACAGTTCCCTGGTACCGATCGAAGTATCATCCAACAGCAGCGAATGGGGATACGACCACAACGGTACGTACCTGGTCTATAGCAAAGACATCGACCGGAAACATTACATCACGGTGGCATATGAGACGGGCCCCCTGTGGGTCTCCACCGTTTTGACTGATGCTGCCTACCGAATGAACCCACATGCCACGCAGAATCCCGACGACATGACGTGCGGCATTCATTATATTTCCACCGTGGCGGGTAATTACACCAAGTACAGATTTCTCGATAATCCGGGAACCGAGAGGTGGATCCACAACTTTGTCGATGCACACTGGTCGCGCAACGAACAGATCCTCACCGGTATCCGGTATAACAACCGCCAGGTGGCCCTGTTCGACCCGAATTATAATCTGTTCCCGATTCAGATCACCAACAATCCGGGCACCAAATACTCAAAGCCGTTCATGTGGCGGGCTCCCGGGGAACAGAATGCCAGGATGTTCTTTGCCGTTGCCGACGGGGAAAAGATCCGGGTGTTCAAAGAGACCATCCCCTTCAGCAATGACTATGCAATCTACATGAGTTTCACGAGCCCGTCCCTGAACCCGCTGTACACGAAATTCGGTTCCCCTGAGCCATGTGTGTACGACGGGCAGTCCTACATTACCTTCATGACCTCTTCATCGGAGTGTGAAACCTCATGCTTCCCGGGTGAGATATGGATCGCAAAGCTTGACAGTGCGGCGCCTCTTTTCCGGATGGTCTCCGATACCTCCGTCGCCATCCGGACCGACCCGGAGACGGTTGAAACCGCCGATTCCTTACTGGTTTATTACACCGAGGTGATCGAGTCGCCCGAGAACCCGACCATCTACCGGCTTAAAAAGTGCGATACCGGGATTGGGCTCAACCCGTTGACCGGTAACAGTGAGCCGGGGAAGGAAGGTCACAAACGATTCCTGGCCTACCCCAATCCCTTTGTTCAGTACATCGGGTTAAAAGGAGTACGCGGTGACGAACATTTCGAATTGAGCGACCTTTTCGGCCGGAAGATCTGGGCAGGGAAAGAGATCCGGCAGGCCGATTTCTCCGGTCTCCGCTCCGGCCGGTATATTCTGAAAGCCACCTTGGGTGATGAGGTGCAGATAGTTGGGATCGTGAAGGATTGACGGGATCGTGAAGGTCCTGATCGAGACAGGTTCGATCCATGTGTTTTTCCCTCACTCACAAGCAATCCTGTGGTGGTCTGGCTACCATCCTGTTCTGTCTCGCAGGGTGATGGGCCCGGTTTCACTTCCAACCATTTCGGAAATTTTACCAGATCTTCACCTGCAGGGAGTCGGGGCGGTACATGAAATCGCCTGCTTTGATGCCGAATGCCCGGTGGAATTCAGGGATATTGGCCAGGGGGCCCAGTACCCTGAATTTAGCAGGCGAATGTACATCGCTCTTCACCTGGCTGGCGATCGCTTCCGGCCGGTCGTTGATCATCCACGCAAACGCATAACCCAGGAAAAAGCGCTGGTCGGGCGTGAGTCCGGCGATCTTTTCGCCATTCTTAAACTGTTCCGTCTTTTTGAAAGCCTCATACCCCATTACCGTGCCGGCGAGGTCGGCAATGTTCTCGCCCTGCGTCATATCACCGTTGATGTGCAGGCTGTCGACCGCCACAAAAGCATTGAACTGTTCCACAATCCTCTTCGTCTTGGCGTAGAACCGGGTGCTGTCCTCGGGGGTCCACCAGTTCGACAGGTTGCCGTTCAGGTCGTACTTGCTTCCCTGGTCGTCAAACCCGTGGGTGATCTCATGGCCGAAGGTCGATCCGCCGATGATCGAGTAGAGGATGGCGTCGTCGGCCAGTTTCCGCTCGAAGCCCGGAACGATGATGTTGCAACCCGGCACCACGATCTCATTATTGGAGGGATTGTAGTAAGCGTTGTACGTCTGAGGCTCCATGTTCCACTCGGAACGGTCGACGGGTTTGCCGTATTTCGAAGTCATGTAGTTGAACCAGAATTTATTGGCATTCATCACGTTGGCTACGTATGACTTCCGGTCGAGCTTCAGGGGGGTGAGGTCTTTCCACTTGTCGGGATAGCCGACTTTGATAATCACCGCGTCGAGTTTCTTCAGCGCTTTCTCTTTTGTGACGTCGCTCATCCAGTCGAGTGCGCGGATGTGATCGGCATATACACTCTTGATGGCCTTTCCGATCTCGGTGAGTTTTTCTTTGGTCCCTTTCGGGAGATATTCATCCACGTAAACCTGCCCGATCAGTTCGCCCAGTTGACCGTTGGTTTCGGTGACTACCCGTTTCCAGCGGGGCTTTGGTTCCGGAACCCCGCGCAGGGTGGTGGAATAGAAGCTGAATGATTCGCGGTAGGTTTTATCGTCGACGTACCGGGCCAGGCCGCGCACCAGGTTGTATTTCAGGTAGTTTTTCCATGTGTCGAGGGATTGGCTTTTCAGCAGGCCATTCAGGGAGGCGAGAAATTCAGGCTGACCCACGATCACCGAATCGACTTTCGGGAGTCCCGCACCTGAAAAGAACAGGTCCCAGTTAAACAGGGGGGTGAGTTTTTTCAGTCCTGCCACCGGCATTTTATTATAGTTCTTGAGCGGGTCGCGGGTATCGGCGAGTTTGCGTGATCCGCCGGCCATGGCTGTTTCGAGTTTCATGTCATCCGCCGCAGCCTTTTTGGCCTTTTCGGCAGGGAAACCCATCAGCAGGAACATGTTGGCAAGATGTTCCACGTACTTTTCGCGGATCGTCACGGCCCGGGCGTCTTTATCAAAATAGAAATCCCGGTCGGGCAGATTCAGTCCTCCCTGCGT
>DAONFN010000236.1:0-5366 GCA_035403625.1 Bacteroidales bacterium | reverse complement strand
ACCACATCGGCCAGCACATGCGCGCCCCGGGCCGTGAGGGAGGTGATCAGGGTTTTCAGTTCATCCGATGATCCGAAAGCGCTGTTCTGGTCAAACCACCAGATTGGGGCGTACCCCATGTTGAACGAACTCTGGCAATTCCCGCTGGGCGGAAGCCATACGAGGCTGTACACCGGGACGATCTCGTCGGCCTTCGTGTTGAGTACCGTCCATTTGCTGTCGGCGTATGAATCCCAGTAAAAGGCCTGCAGCATCACATCCTGGCACTGGGCGGGAGCCTGGGCATTGGCCGGTTTCCCGAAAAAGCCGGCCATGATGACCAGCAGAAAGAAGATCTTTTTCATTTCATTCGTTTTTGATGAACGACAGGCAAAAATAATCAATCCGTGGTACGATCGACGATTCGGGCCTTCCCGGCCATAAAGTTACGACATCCGTTGACTTGCCGGTCAATTTGAATTATATTAGCCTGATCAATCCGCCCTCCGATGAACGATTCACCCTCCCCTTCCTCCTCCGTACCGCACGGACTGCTCAATGAATGCAACACCGTCACCCCCGTCCACCGGAAGATCCTCGCACTGTGCTGGGCCGGGTGGGTCTTCGACTTCTACGACCTGATCCTCTTCACCTTCCTGATGATGCCGATCGCGGCCGAATACCAGTTCTCCAATCTACAGATGTCGTATGTGCTGGGCGCTACCCTGGCATCGACCGCCGTCGGCGGGGTGATCTTCGGGATCCTGGCCGACCGTTTCGGCCGCAAGCCGGTGCTGCAATGGACCATCGTCACCTACTCGCTGGGGACCGTGCTTTCGGGGCTGGCCGGCAGTTTCGGGCTCCTGATGGTCTTCCGCGTCATAACCGGACTGGGAGTCGGCGGCGAATGGGGGACCGGTCAGACGTACATTGGTGAAACCTTTCCGGCGAAGGTGCGCGGGAGGTATTGCGCCCTGATGCAGACCGGTGCCCCGATCGGCATCGCGCTGGCTTCCATCGTCGGCGGACTGATCATGCCTCACATAGGGTGGCGCGCCTGTTTTTTCATCTCCGTGCTTCCCGCTCTCATGGTGCTTTACATCCGCAGGTACCTGCCCGAATCGGATGTGTGGATGCTGCGCAGGAGATCGGCCGGCAGAGCAGGAAACAGCCCGTTCGGCCCTGCCATGGAAGGGATCCGGCAATTCCTCCGCCTGTTCCATCCCGAAAACCGGAAATTCTTCCTGCTCGGGCTGGTACTGGCCATCTTCGACATGTCGGCCTACTGGCTCACCTACTCGTGGATGCCCGGGTACCTGCACAAGGAGCGGCATTTCACCCTCACCAAGTCGGCGCTCTGGATCCTGGTGCTGCAATCCGGCGGGTTCCTGGGCTATTTCTTTTTCGGGTTCCTGGCCGACCGGTTCGGGCGCAGGCCGGCCTATTCGCTCTACTCAGTGATCATGGCGCTGGGACTAGTTATGGTGACCCTGTTCTGGGATTCGATCGCCATGTACCCCGCCATCATCCTGGTGTTCATGTTCCTTGTCGGGTTCGGCACGGGAATGTTCGGCGGTTTCGGTTCGCTCTTCTCCGAACTTTTTCCGACCTCGGTGCGCAACACCGCCATGGGGTCGGCCTTCAACCTGGCCCGCGGCATCCAGTTCCTCACCCCGGTCGTCATCTCGGTGATCGCGGTGAAATACGGGCTGGGTGGGGGTATCTCGCTGGCGGCCCTGTTCGCCCTGCTCACCGGCGCCTGGATCTGGACCTTTCCGGAAACGAGGGGGAGAAAGCTGTATACCGGGGATTGATCGTCTCCCTTTTATTTATCCTCCACCTTGTCGCTCAGCGACTTGAACCCCTTGCCCAGGATCTCGAAGGCTTCCAGGACGGCGATGAAGGCATTGGGATCGATGCGGTGGACGTACTCTTCGAGCAGGTAGAGCTCACGCGGGCTGACCACCGTGAAGATGATCTGCTTGCGATCGTGGTTGTACATCCCCTCGCCATGCAGGAAAGTGCCTCCCCGCTTCAAATCGTGAATGATGCTGTCGCGGATCTCCTCGTGTTTTTCGGAGATGATGAAGAGCGTCTTGTCGAAATTGAAGCCGTGCAGTGTGGTGTCGATCACCTTGCCGATCACGAAGATGGTGACCAGGCTGAAGAGGGGGATGCGCCAGTCGCCGAAGGCCAGGAGACTTATGGCCACGATGCACCCATCGACCATCATCATCAGCTGACCCGATGGCAGGTGCGTGTACTTCTGCAGGATCATGGCGATGACGTCGCTTCCGCCGCTGGTGGCCTTGGCCTTGAAAGTCAGCGCTACGCCGATGCCGATGAAGAGCCCGCCGAAGAGGGCCGAGACCAGCGTTTCACCGGGCACCAGCGGCTTCGATCCGTAGAGATAATAGAGAAGATCGACATAAATGGAGGTGAGCACGAACGCCACCACCGTCTTCGCTCCGAACCGCGGCCCCAGCAGCCGGGTTCCGATCAGGGTAAGAGGGATGTTAAAGGCCAGGGCGGTGAGTCCGATCGGGGTGCCCAACAGGTGGTGCAGCATGATGGAGATGCCATAGATCCCGCCCGGCACGATTTTCTCCGGGCTGATAAAGAGGACGTACCCGCAGGAGATGAGGAAGGTGCCGATGGCGATCAGTGCATAGGACCGGAACCAGCGGGCGGAGAAGAGCTTTTCGGGCTGAAATATGGAGGATATGATCATGGGAATGGTTTCTTGGATGATCAGGGTTCGAGGTGAATCTGAATGAGGGATTCCCTCGCATACATGAGGGTATCCATCATCATCTCCTCGCCGATGATCCCGGTTCCGGGAGTGCAGTAAACGTATTGAAAGAAGTCCATGCCGGACCGGGAGGCCGGGCGAAGGCCTTCTGCGGGGCGCATGCCCGACAGGAGCGCCTTGTCAAGGGAGGTTTTCAGGTAATATTTGATACAGTTAAACGACCCGAGTGGTGTGCTGAACCAGGCGTTTTTACTGATGCATTTCAGGTTGACGGTAATCCCGTCCTGGGAAAATATCCACGTTTCACCTTCGCTGACCGGGTATTTATACAGCAGAGCCGGTTTTATGGTATCCGAATCTGCTTTGCCGTAACAGTAAAATCCATCCGCCTGGTTTTTATAATAATTCAGGGTGGTATCCGCCTGGATCAGTGAATCGGGCGGGCTGCTTATCTTGAGGCCATACAGGGTCACCGGGCTTCCTTTAAGCGTAACCGTCTTCGTTCCGGTCACACTGACCTGGTAGGTATAGTCGGAATAATCCCCGAGCAGGGTTTCAACCTTGTATTTCCACCAGTCGCCTGTTTTCAGCGGCACGACTTCCGTTCCCGCCGGGTTACCGGTTCCGGAATTATCGTCCTTTTTCTTACTACAGGAAATCATCAGCAAACAGGTGGCAACCAATGCCAGGGTAATCGGGATCCGACGGATTTTCATGGTTTTGGAAAAGTGAGGGCGTTAATATCGTTCAAAATTAAATATATTTTGAAATAAAAACCTAATCCGGTCCGGAAATAACCGCATCGCTTTAGTTCAATCATCTGAAACCTTTCGGTAATTTTTCCGAACTTATCAACAACCCTTGACAATACCGTAACGCTCGGTTAACTTTGTTTTCGTGAAGCCGGCCTGCGCCGGTTTCCTCCTCTCGGGACACCCTCGCCGCGGGCCCCAGCCACCCAACGGCCCCGGCCGATATCGCAGCTTTATGAAAGCAGCCTGTCTGACGTGGGTCCCGTTGTTCTTCCTCCCCTGCATCCTGCAGGCGCAACGCCCTGACCCTGCCCGCGACCGTGCTTCGCGGTGCACCGAAAACTACATCCAGTTGTCGCGCCTGGGCCCCGGCTATTCGCGCGATCTCTCCGACGAGACCATGGCACAGTTCGCCGCCCTTTTCGATAAAAACGCCTTCCTCTCCTGGGATCTCCGCCGGTCGCCCTCCGACTCGATCCTTCCGCCCCTTACCGTCGGCGAATACCTGGCCCTGGCCCGGAAAGCTTACCAGTCGCGCCAACCCGTACTTGAATACCGTTCCGTCCGAACCCTGCTCAACCCCGGAAAAAACCTGGCAACCGTCTGGCTTCGCAAGGTGAACCTGGTGATGGACGACCACGACCACTTGCTGAAACGCATGCCCGTCCGGCTGAAAATGGAGATCGCCCTGGAACGCGAGAAACCGGTGATCCTGGGGATCTCGGCCGTCAACCGTCGCCCGCCCGTCAGAAGCCTCTCGCTGGGAGCCGGGTTTATGCTGTGGTCGAATGTCTTCGACCATGCCCTGGCTCACCCGGAAGTAACCCCGGCCCCGGGAGTAACGACCGGCAGCATCCACTTTAAGGGGGGATCGCGCCTGTTCAGCCAGGTGATGCTCGATCTCGACATCCCCGGAAGCACGGCCGGGGAATGGATGCTCACCACGGGGTTGATCTGCCGCCAATCCGATCTCTCCGCCAGTCTGAAAAATTATGTCGGGCGCACCCCCGACACCGTGAGGATCGGTCCGTTCGATATCGCCTGCACGGCGATGGAAAGGGCGCCGCTGGTGTATGAAAAGCTGACGGTGACGAGAGTCGCCGTTCCCCTTTGGCTGAAACGCCAATGGAACAAATGGGCCTATGTTACCGGCGGCATTTCCATCGAATATGTTACTACCGGATCGCACGTACATTATGCACTCAGCCGGACCGGCGGGGGATGGGTCACCAATCTCTCAACCGACGAAACCTATTACCTGGATGAAGGCCATGAGATGGATTCCCCCGAAGCGGGCTATTTCAGGGGTCTCAATTCCTGCTACCCCTTCGATAAGGAAATCCGGCACTGGGTCGTCAGCCTGGATGTGGGCGGCGGGATCGAGAAACACTTTCGTGACCTTGCCGTTGGCCTTCAACCCATGATCAGCCTCGGGCGGAACCCGCTGTGTGTATCGAAGCCGGCCACTCCTTTCGGGTTGTCCACCGGGTCCGGGTATTCTTCACTGTTCAGTTCCGTCCCGATGCCTTCTGTGGAGTTTTCCGCATCGGTGCGGTTTTTCATCTCCTACACGTTTCATTAACCACCCCGGATGCATGCATAACCAGTTAGCAACAGTGATCGTGATTTATGGCCTGGCGGGCTCTGTCTTCGGGCAAACTGCCCTGCGGCAGCCGGAAGCCCTGACCCGGGCTGAAAAAAGGATTTCGGTCAACTGCCTGCTGGGAAAATCCGGGAATCAGCTGGTTCGTCCCTGGATGGTCTTTTCCGATCGCGAAAAAAACGAGTGCAGGATCGGGGAGAAATTTTTCGTGATTGAAGAACGGGAGACCGAACTTCACGTGGTGAAGGCTTCGGATTGCCGCGACCGCAAGCTCACCGGG
>DAONFN010000235.1:0-5454 GCA_035403625.1 Bacteroidales bacterium | reverse complement strand
CCCCTTCGGTGAAGTACCAGGTGGCATCGCCGGCATACTGCCAGCCCGACTTCAGGCCTTTCAGATAATCCTTGATCACTGTCGGGGCATTGGAGGCGATTTTCGCAGTCCGGTAACTCCATCCGCCGTTCACGGCAGCCCGGAAATGGGGGAACTTCCGCTTTACGAAGAGCACCCGGTCGGCCGGGGTCTCCCGGTAAGCCGTATCCCCGTTGCGGACCAGGCCCGGTCCGGAGGATGAAACACCGGCCGTGTCGCGGGCTGGCCCGGCGGTCAGCAGGCTTTCGGGGCCTTCCACCCGCAGGATCACGGCGGAAATCCGGTGACAGGAACTGAACAGGTCGGGCGGCGTGTGGGAGGTGATTTTCAGGGCGTTGCCGCCAACCTTCCGGGCCTCCTCCTGCGCCTTGGCGATCACCGTTTCCAGGCTGCAATCCATCGAAAACCCGGTGTCGCCGATCTTTAACCCGCCGAGCTGCTCGGCCTTTTCCGGAACTGGCTCGCGAAGGCCGTAAACCATCACCCGTTGCCGCGGGTTGGCAGGCGGGTAGGTCTTGGTGACGAATGTGGTGACTTTCGGGGCACACGAGCCCAGCAACATTGTGAGGCCAATCAGGCCGGCCAGAAGGATTTTCATGGTATGGCTTTATTTCTTCTCTTCCGCGATGACCGAATCCGCGTACTCGTTTTTCAGATATTTCTTCATATCCTTTTCCTCCAGGATCTGGCCCTTGACGCCGGTCATGCTGCCGCAAGCCAGCGCAATATGATACTCCTTGCCTTTCTCGAGGTTCATGGTCACGACATACGGGGTGCCAATGGCGCCGCCGGCCATTTCACCCACACATTTGATCTTGATCGGTCCCGTCGAGAGTAGCTTGTAGGAAAACCGGGTGTTCGTCATCATCGAACCAATCTCTTTGTCGGCGAAATAAATCTTGACATTCATCCCGGTCCCTCCGCTCATCATGCTCTCCTTCAACCGGTAAAAATGAACCGTGGCCGATTCTGGATCAGCAGTCTGGCAGTAAGTGGAACCGGCGCTCCCGGCCAGCAGGAGTACCAGTAAAAGGCAGGAAATCTGTTTCATGTTGTTTGTTTTTAATGGTGCTTACTTATTCGCTTTTATTTTGGGGCAAAGGAATTATCGCACATCGTGAATCGTAAATCATGTCTACCTGATCCTCACAAACGTCAATGTATCCTCCTCCGCACTCTTCCTCTCCGGGTCCCGGAAGAAATGACCAATCCTCAGTTTTTTTCCGTAAGGGGCAACCTGGAAGTAATACGGTTTGAACATGCCGCTTGAGAGAAGCCGGAATGGGTGGTTGTTTTCCATATCTTCAAAAGGAGGAGAATTATTTCAGTCCGCAGTATACAGTCGGCAGTCGGCAGTCGACAGTCGACAGTCGACAGTTTACAGTTTTCGGTCACGGTTTTTGATGGTTGGGTAGTAAACCAAACGGAGGCCGTGGCGGGTGGCTTCAAATTCCAGGGTGATGCCGAAATCGACCGTGACGGGCACCTTTACCTGCTTTTGCTTTTTCTTTCCCCGTTCGGTGACATACCTCATCCGGAGCTCATCGTTTGTTTTTGCGGCGATCCACTGCACCTCCGTCTTCAGGAGGGTCAGCATCTCCTGCCGCAACACCTCCGGTCCGCCCAGGCTCCGTTGCAGGGTGCTGTCAAAATCGGCGGTGCTGTCCTTTCGGATGGTGAATGCAAGATAGATCCGGCAGGTGCTGTCGGGGAGGAGGGAAGCCGGTATCCGGCTGTTGAACAAGGCGTCGAACCGGTCATAGGCCGGGTTGGGGACCGGCGGATACCGGCATAGGGTGAACACCACTTCCCGTTCCTTATTTGTCCGGTGACTTGGTTCGGTCTGGGCCGGCGCCGCACCGGCTGCCATCCCGAAAACCGCAGCCAGTAACAGAAATCGGATCATTATCATAAAATCGTTCATCGTATATCGTTCATCGTATATCGTTCATCGTATATCGTACATCGCACATCGTACATCGTACATCGCACATCGTACATCGTACATCACACCGTGATCTCCACCCGGTTGCCTTCCGGATCGAGCACCACGCTCTCATAGTACCCGTCGCCCGTCACCCGCGGTTCACCCGCGATCCGGCAACCTGCCTGCCGCAACTGCTCCGTAAGGCTGTCTACCGTTGCCCGTGAGCCCACCGAAACCGAGAAATGGGTATAACCCTGCTCCGGGATCGATCCATCCTGCTTCCGTGCTGCCATCCCCGGAAGATGCATCAATTCCAGCCGGCAACCGTCGTCAAACGCAAGGAAACAGGTCCGGAGCCCGGTGACCGGGTTGTGGTACAGCGCACCGGCATTCGCCCCGAAGTGAGCCACGTAAAAGGTCCGCATCGTTTCCAGGTCGCAGGTCCAGACGGCTATGTGGTCGATTCTCATGGATTTCTTTGGGCTATGGTCCAATCCGGGCCGAAAAAAGTGGCATCCGGCTTCCGGGCAAGAAGGTTCAGTCGAGCGACGTTGATTCGTACTGTTTCAGGATCACATAACGGGGTTTTACCGACAGGAACCCGAGTTGTTTGTCCAGGAACGGGACAAGCAGTTCGCGGTTGCCCGACTCCTGCGGGTAAAGATGGTACACCACGAAGTTACGGATCTTATAGTCACAGTGCTGGTTCTTGAGCTGGGGCACCTGCCAGCCGCAGGCGAACACCAGGTCCATCGTGTCGGATTTCAGGTATTCGGGGAAGTCATGTTCGGTGTCGCCGAAAACGAAGATCTTCCTTCCCTTCCATTCAATGGCCATCGAGCGATGGCGGAAGGAGTAGCGGTGCCCGGTTTTGAACGTTTTGATGGTGATGCCGTGTTTGGCGCTCAGCTCCTGCAGGATCTTCTTCTTTTTCGCATTGGGCAGGAACGGTGTGTATTTCGGTAGCCCGGATTTCCTGACCGGTTTGCCCCAGTAGTGATCGCGGTGTTTGTGCGTGAAGAGCAGGTACTGGTTGGGTTTGCCCAATCCGGCGCTGTCGATCTCATACGTCATGTACCCGTACGCGCCCGGCTTATAAGGGAAATCAGTGAAGATCTCGGCGCTGTCGAGCCGGATCCGATAGGCGCAGTTGCCGATGTACTTGATCTCGATGTGTTGTCCGAAGCTGAACAGAGGAAGAAGGACGAGGAGGGTGAAATGCGATTTTTTCATGGTCATAAGCTGGTGCGGGGGGAGAATGGCGGTTGGCTTCAGGGCTTGTCAGCCTTGGGTTTCGAATTGTACAATTGACTCGCTTTATAAAAATCTCCTTTCATCAGGGACGATTGCAAACCGGGATGCAGAATAAAATCATTCAGAAAGAAATTGGGGTTATTGTACGGTGCGTCTGTATCGTGATAGAAGAAGTTGAAGTAGACCTCACTGTCCTCGGATTGATAGTATTGCCCCACAATTCCGAATTTATACAGAATGATCATGGCTGCTTCAATTTCAATGGGGGGAACCTCGTTCCTGCACTCATAGGAATGCATCAGTCTTTTTAACCCGAATTTCCACGCCCTCAGTCGACCGGCAATGCCAAACAAGTCGGCAATGGTTTTCTGATCGTAATGGATGGCCAGTTCATTCTCAATATCGGATTTCAGCCAGTCGGAAAACACCCGTTCACAGCCATGGATGGCAAAGCCGCTGAACTCTTTGATGTGCGGATACTTCTCCTGAATGAACCGCAGGTAACGGATGATATCCCTGGGCCGGTAGTGTGTCCGGCGAAGGATGAATGTATAGCCATCGATGGACCGCTGGGCTCCGTCGGTTTGCTTGTAGGTCACTTTGCCGGGAAACAACCGGTACAGGATATCTTCTGTCTTTTCATTGGCGCGGAATGCAGTGCCGCAATTGGTTTTTAAGCGTTTTACGATCAGTTCAAGCAAGGGAGAATTGATGTCACTTCGCGTGTCCCACTGCAGGATAATGGTATGGTCGTCAAGGATCTTATGTTTATTGGCAATAGTGATCCTGTTGAAAACATCGCTCCTGATGAACAGGAGGATCTTGGAGCCGTTGTGCAAGTTCCTGATCTCGCCGTTAAATCCGTAAACGGCATTGATCAGGTCCTCCAGGATCCGGCGGCTCTCCTCATCCGACGACATATGATCGTCAATATCATCCAGGAGGATGGTGAATTTAACATCAAGTTCTGCCGCTTTCGCCACGAGGGGTTTGATGATCTGGAAGAGATTGTCATAGAACAGGACCACCGATTGATCGGTAAGCTGTCCTTTGACGCCCGGGTTTAGTTCCAATTCGCCCAACGAGGTTCCTGCTGCGAGACTGCCGAATTTGACCTTTAATCCGTTGTTGATGATCTGGCTGATCAGCGACGCTTTGTGCGGATTCTTGAATTCATAATTTTTATCGGAAAGATCCTTCAGGAGCTTATATTCCGGGAGGATACCCAGAATTTCGTTCCCGCTGTCGAGCAGGATTTTCGATAACTCCAGTAAAAACAGCCATCTGAACAACTGGTAAAGCGATCCCGTTCTCAGTTCCTGGTTGTTCTTTCTGAAGCTGGCCGGGGTCAACTCTTTATAAGAAATCCGGGTGATAAAGTGATTATAGCATTTCTGTTCTTTTTCCAGGTAAAAAGAGAGGGCCGTTTTTCCTGTTCCCCGCCGGCCGGCTACCAGGTAGATCTGGGGTTCGAGGCTTTTTTCAACATAATTGTTGTAGTCGTAATAATATTGAGAGAAATTGGGTTGGCGTGATTCTTCTTCTCCGTCGGTAAAACCGATTTTTAATTCGCTCAGGTGCATGGGGATATCTTTGGGCGTTGGGGTAGTCTTTCTTTCTCGGTTTCGTGGTTCATTCCGGCATCGGATCACGGGAAGATCCATACGTACCCACCGGGCTGGTCACCCTCTCACGCATGCGCCATGTCCAGGTGTTCAGCATTCGTCTTTTCGCGCCGGTGCCGGAGAAACGTCCACGCCTTCCGGATAAGGACCACAGCCCGCATGACCATCCGCCTGCCGTTCTTTCGGAGATAATCAATCCCCTGAAGAATTCCGGCAATGAGAAGCAGAAACCCGGCGATGACGAGCATCAGCCACAGTCCGTCGGCGGCATACCCTTTGGAGGCCATGGCGGGAAGTGACAGTCCGAGGAGCGCGACTGTCAACAGAAATGCTGATTTTTTCATAGAAGCAGTTATTGGGTAATGGTTTTGTTGGTTGCTGAAGGATGTTCAAAGTTGCGAAATTATTCGACAGCAATTACCCGGATGGTGATTTTTTACTGAATCTTGACAGGATTGCGGATTCTGTGAGTTCACTGTCTTCCGTGCTGTCTTTTTTCAGTGTGGCATGATCCAATTCGCATGATTAGGATGCATCGAAAAATGAGGTTGTGAGTATCCCTTCGGCCACGAGCATCTTTTCAAGCTGGCGGCTGATGGCTATTTTTGC
>DAONFN010000234.1:3757-5463 GCA_035403625.1 Bacteroidales bacterium | reverse complement strand
CCTTTGATGGGGCAGCCCATTGCAGCCAGTTGGGCGCGTATCTGGTGGTGACGGCCGGTGAGCAGGTTGATCTCGAGAAGGTAATAATCTGTACTCCTGGCGAGCAGGCGATAGGTCAGGATAGCCTCCCGGGAAGCGGGCACCGGTTTGTCATGAACGTACGACCGGTTTTGCTTTTCGTTTCTGACCAGGTGCTGGACCAGCCGGCCTTCAGGCGCGGGAGGCGGGTTCTTTACAACGGCCCAGTATGTCTTGTGGATCTCCCCGTCGCGAAGCATGATGTTCAGCCGGCTGAGCGCCTTGGAGGTGCGGGCAAAGATCACGGCACCGCTGACGGGCCGGTCGAGCCGGTGCACCACCCCCAGGAACACCTCTCCAGGCTTTGAATACTTCTCTTTCAGGTAAAGTTTGACGGATTCACCGAGGGGCTCATCCCCCGTCTTATCGCCCTGGACAATGTCGGAGGGAAGCTTGTTTACGATAATAAGGTGGTTGTCCTCATACAGGATTTCCCGGTCAGTACTGCTCCTTTTCATTGGGGAAATCGAGCGTTTTCACATCCTTGATATAGGTGTTGACGGCCCCCCGCACCTGTTCCGACAAATTGGCATACCGACGCAGGAAACGCGGTGAGAATTCCATGGTGATTCCAAGCATGTCATGTAGTACGAGTACCTGTCCGTCAACGTCTCTTCCCGCGCCGATTCCGATGATGGGGATCTTTACGCTGTTGGTTACCTTGGCACCCAGCGTGGCAGGAATCTTTTCGAGGACGATGGCAAAGCAGCCGGCTTTCTCGAGCAGAAGCGCATCATCGAGGAGTTTGGCGGCTTCTTCTTCGTTGGTGGCTCTCACCACGTACGTGCCGAATTTGTGGATCGACTGCGGGGTCAGTCCCAGGTGACCCATCACCGGAATTCCTGCCGAAAGGATACGGTCGACCGATTCGAGGATCTCCCGGCCTCCTTCCAGTTTGACGGCGTCGGCCCCTGCTTCTTTCATGATCCGGATGGCCGAGTTGAGGGCCTCCTTCGAGTTTCCCTGGTAGGTGCCGAAAGGGAGGTCAACCACCACCAGTGCCCGCTTTACCGCCCTGACCACCGAAGCGCCATGATAGATCATTTCATTCAGGGTAATGGGGAGGGTGGAGGTATGGCCGGCCATCACATTTGAAGCGGAATCGCCGACCAGGATCACGTCGATCCCCGTACTTTCGAGGATGCGCGCAAAGGAATAATCGTACGCCGTAAGCATGGCGATCTTTTCCCCCTTCAGCTTCATCTCCTGAAGAACATGGGTGGTGACCTTGGTCACGTTTCGGAATGACAGGGACGAGGACATAATTGCGGTTTGTGAAGCAAAAGTACGATTAATTTGTGTAATTTTGTCATCCTTCAATTCCGGCTACATGCGATCCCTGCGTTTCCTGCTTCCCTTGCTGTTCCTTGCATCCATCCTGATTTCCTGCAACAAAGACCTGGATGTAAATGCGGGATGGAAAGATATTACCATTGTTTACGGACTGCTCGATACAAGTGCAGATACCAATTATATTAAGATCACCAAGGCCTTTCTCGGCGACGGTGATGCCCTGCGTTTTGCCCAGACGCCCGATTCGAGCTCTTACCCCGATAAACTGGAGGTCAGGCTCGACGAATATGCCGACACCACGCGTGTTGCTTCTCACCTGTGCGATACTGTCACTG
>DAONFN010000234.1:0-3747 GCA_035403625.1 Bacteroidales bacterium | reverse complement strand
TTCCCCGATCAACTGATGTATTATACCCTCGACAAACTGAACGAGAACCGAACCTATAAACTGGTTATCAAAAATAAAGTGACGGGTAAGATCGTTACGGGCGAAACTGTCATGGTGCGCGATTTTGAGGTATTCTATCCCCTTGGCGCCATCAGTTTCATCCCGGGTCAGACATTCCGCATTAAATGGACCACGGCACGGTACAGCAACGCTAAACGCTATCAGCTTGTCATCCGGATCCATTACCTGGAATGGCATACGACCAACCCGGGTGAAAAAGTGCTGAAACATGTTGATTGGAAGCTTTTTGACGCAATCAAACCCAATGACGTAAATCTCATCCAGACCTTCGATCTCTATTATCCGGCCAGTATTTTCTATTCCTATCTTGGAGGACCCCATGGCGAAGGCGGGGCCATCAAGGTTGATCCCCTCCTCACCCGGTCGGCCAAGTATGTCGATTTTATTTTTACGGCGGCAGCGCCTGATTTCAGCACCTACCTGGATGTCAACCAGCCCTCCTTGTCGCTGGTCCAGGAAAAACCTGCCTATACCAATATCACGAATGGCATCGGCCTGTTCTCGTCCCGGTACACCAAAGTGGTGGACTCGTTGTTCTTTGGTTCCAAGGTGGAACTGGAGACGAACGAGCTTACCAAGAACCTGAACTTCGAGCACTGACCGGAAAGGTCCATCCGTTTCACCTGCCATCCTTTCGTGCGATCCGGCTAAGATTCCTCCCGGAATTGTCTGCAATTGCCTGCATCTGCCTTTTTGTCACCCCTTTGACAGCATTTTCCTTTTGGTACGAAGATTGATCTGACAGGGGCAAATCCGCAAGAAACTTTACATTAAATATCAATCAGAATATGGCAAAAATAATTGGAATCGATCTTGGAACCACCAACTCCTGTGTGGCGGTCATGGAAGGAAATGAGCCTGTCGTCATCCCTAACAGCGAAGGACGGCGGACCACTCCGTCGGTGGTCGGGTTCACCGAGAACGGTGAAAGAAAGGTTGGTGATCCTGCCAAACGCCAGGCAATCACGAACCCGAAAAATACGGTATTTTCCATCAAGCGTTTTATGGGAGAAACCTGGGACCAGGTACAAACCGAGGTCAAGCGCGTACCCTATCACGTAGCGAAAGGGGAAAACAACACACCCCGTGTTGACATTGGCGGCAAATTATATACACCGCAGGAGATCAGTGCGATGGTCCTGCAGAAAATGAAAAAGACGGCCGAAGATTATCTCGGCCAGGAAATCAGGGAAGCGGTGATCACGGTGCCGGCCTATTTCAGCGATTCACAGCGACAGGCCACCAAGGAAGCCGGGGAAATTGCGGGACTGACCGTCAAGAGGATCATCAATGAGCCGACTGCTGCGGCACTCGCGTACGGACTTGACAAAAAGCACAAGGATATCAAGGTAGCCGTATTCGACCTCGGAGGGGGAACCTTCGACATCTCCATCCTGGAGTTGGGCGACGGAGTTTTCGAGGTAAAATCCACCAACGGGAACACCCACCTCGGCGGGGATGACTTCGACCAGGTAGTGATCGACTGGCTGGCCGACGAGTTCCAGAAGGACGAAGGGGTTGATCTCCGTAAGGATCCAATGGCTCTGCAGCGGTTGAAGGAAGCGGCTGAGAAGGCTAAAATCGAACTTTCCAGCTCGATGGAGACCGAGATCAACCTGCCTTACATCATGCCGGTTGACGGGGTTCCCAAGCACCTGGTAAAGAAGCTGTCACGCTCAAAATTCGAGCAACTGACCGACCGTCTCATGCAAAGCACTCTGCTCCCCTGCCAGAAAGCATTGCAGGATGCCGGCCTAAAAGCTTCGGAAGTAGACGAGGTGATCCTTGTCGGCGGATCCACGCGGATCCCGGCCGTGCAGAAACTGGTACGCGATTTCTTCGGCAAAGAGCCTTCCAAGGGAGTAAACCCCGATGAGGTCGTGGCGGTTGGCGCTGCCATTCAGGGCGGTGTGCTGACAGGCGAAGTAAAAGACGTGCTGCTTCTCGATGTGACCCCGCTGTCGCTGGGTATCGAGACTTTGGGCGGTGTCATGACGAGGCTGATTGAAGCGAATACGACGATCCCCACCCGGAAATCGGAGGTCTTCTCCACGGCAGCCGATAACCAAACCACCGTCGAGATCCATGTGCTCCAGGGCGAACGGCCCATGGCTAACCAGAACAAGAGCATCGGCCGGTTCCATCTTGATGGAATCCCTCCTGCCATGCGCGGAATCCCGCAGGTTGAAGTTACGTTCGATATAGACGCAAACGGGATCCTGCACGTAACGGCAAAAGATAAAGCCACCGGAAAGTCGCAGCAGATCCGGATTGAAGCATCCTCGGGACTGTCGGAGAGCGATATCCGCCGCATGCGGGATGAGGCCCAGTCGAATGCTGAAGCCGACCGCAAGATGAAGGAGGAGGTTGACAAGCTCAATCAGGCCGACAGCCTTATCTTCCAAACCGAAAAGCAGTTAAAGGAATTCGGCGACAAATTGCCTGCCGATAAGAAGTCAGCCATTGAAAAAGCAGCGGAGGAATTGAAAACCGCGCATAAAAACCACGATTTTGCTGCCATCGATACTGCGATGGCCAACCTGAATGCTATGTGGCAGAAGGCCAGCGAGGATATGTACAAACAATCGCAGGCAGGGCCCCAGCCGGACCAACCCGGCCAGGGTGGACCATCCCAGCAGGAGCCCAAAGGCCCCGGAAACGACGAAGTGACGGATGTCGATTTCGAGGAGGTCAAGGACAAGTAACCCCATGGCAATGACATTTCTCAAAGGGCTGCTCCCGGTTGTCGGAGCAGCCCTTTTTGTTAATAAATAACCGTGCGGAATCCAAAAATTATTCCGATTTTTGTAAATTAATCCGATGCCGTCCTGCCATGGTTAACACCTGTATAACATCCAATCTCAGAAAGGCCCTGTTCATTCTGCCGTTGCTGGCAGCATTCCTTTACGGATCCGGACAGACCGTAACGGAACTGGTCGTGCCGAAATATTTCGGAAGCAAAACCGCCGCTTCCGCAAACAATGCCCGTACTGCCTTTGCCATCTGCGTCCGGATTGACGGACTGACGCCGGCCACCACCTATGATCTGAAACCGGGTCTGGCACTGGTCAGCGAAGCGAATACCGCTTATGGTGCGGGAAATTACTGGACGGGTACGACTTTCGCGGGAACTTCGGGGATTCTGGGTTGTTTTACCACTGATGCAACCGGAAGCAGCGGCCCGGTGTGGATCTTCATCCAACCAACAGGGAATGCCAGCCGGTTCGATGCCGGGCAGGTGCACAATCTTCGCCTGGGCTGGGTCACATCCGGCGGGGTATTCCCGACGGCACCGCTCTTCGTGGGTACCAAAACGTTGACTGCTTTGGATATTGCCACGACTGCAAGGACCACTGCCACAACCGACGACGGATGTTTCGTAAAAGGAAGCTGTCTTCCTGCTTCCAACGGTAAATATATGCTCATGTTTGACAATACGGCCGGCACCGGCGACCCGTTGTTTGCTTACATGATCATGCCCATGACCCCGACACAGGTCTCCAATTCGGAACTACCGACGGCTGTGAATGATGTTTACATGCAAACGGGAACGGCCGCCGCGGGCGATTATCCTGCGGTCATCCCCATCGGGGCCAATAATCCCAACGGGGTTCGCCGGGTTGAAAGCCGGAATGCCGACAATACAGTATTGGCCAGCAATACAAG
>DAONFN010000233.1:0-5485 GCA_035403625.1 Bacteroidales bacterium | reverse complement strand
GCATTTGGCCGGCGAGAGTGCATGGCGCACCCGGTCGGAAAGGATTTCGGCGCCGGCACCGGGCAGGCTGTCGAGGCCGGCAGCGACCAACCGCTCCAGCACGGCGATGAAAGGAAGCTTATCCTTTTTTGCCAGCCATGCGATTTCCGGGGGGCCGAGCGCATGAAGCCGGACCTCCGGATAGCGCGATTTCAGATCGGAAAAAAGCCGCTCGTAAAATTCAAGGCTCAGCTTCGGATGCAGCCCGCCCTGGAGGAGAAGCTGGTTTCCGCCCAGCCTTTTCATCTCCTCGATCTTGTTGCAGTACTCGGGGATAGTGGTGATGTAGGCGTCGGAGCTTGACGGGTTGCGATGGAAGTTGCAGAATTTGCATCCGGAAATGCAGACATTGGTGATGTTGACGTTGCGGTCGATGATCCAGGTCACCCGGCTGTCGGGATGAAGTTTTTTCCTCAGCTCATTCCCGGCCGCCATCAAATCGGCCAGGGGAAGCTTTTCAAACAGGAACCTGCCCTCTTCGCACGTAAGGAATCCTCCGTCAAGGGCTTTGTATATAAGGGTATCGGCAGTCATAGTTCGTTGTTTCTTTGAGTCGCCACGGATCTGTTCACTTCCCATAGGATCCACCTCTTTCCGCGGAAAATCGCTACTTTTGTCATTTAAACTTCGGCCGATCAACTTTGCAAGAAGTTGCTAACCTGATCGCTCGGCATCACAGAATCTAAGGCAGTTTTGCTTCGCAAACCTGTTAAGATTCCGTATAATTGCGGTCCAAAATTACTGAAAACTATGATACCCCATATTTCACTGACGCACAGGGAACAGGAGATCGGAAACCTGGTCCTGGTCGTTCCTTCTGCCGGGAAAATTCCCGCCGGGATCTTTTCAACAGCCGAAAAAGCGTACCTCAAAACCCAGGTGGAGGAACGAAAGGAGGATGTGGTTGAATTCAACCGGTACACCAGCCAGGTATTCGTATTTATCCCCAGAGGAGATAAAGAACCTTACGCAGCGCTGGAGGCTGCCCGGAAAGCGGGCGACCGGATCGCCGGGAGACTCAACGCCGGCAAAGCCGAAACAGTGACGCTGTTTGATGAGGCCGGGCAGGGGGCAACGATGCTGGCCCTGGCGGAAGGGATGGCCCTCGGTTCCTACCAGTTCCTCAAATACAAGCAGGAAAAAGAGCCGGTAAACACCCTCAAAGAAATCGAAATATACTCGACAGCGCTCGAACAGGACAATCCTGCAACCCGCCACCCGTCACCCGTCACCAGCCTGAATGCCGTGCTGTCATCCGTCGCCTTTTGCCGCGATCTGATCAACGAACCCAACAGTTATCTCACGGCGACGAAATTCGCGGAAGCGGTCGAAAAGATGGCAGCTTCCTGCGGGGCGACGACCGAGGTGATGAAACGCGAGAAGATCGCTTCTCTCAGGATGGGCGGACTTTTAGGAGTCAACAAGGGCAGCCAGGAGCCCCCCACGTTCACCGTGATCGAATGGAAACCGGCCCGGGCCGGGAATAAGAAACCCCTGGTGCTGGTCGGCAAAGGCATCGTGTACGATACCGGCGGGATGAACCTGAAGACGGGCAACACCATGCTGAACATGAAGGACGATATGTCGGGGGCCGCCGCCGTTGCTGCCGCCGTTTGCGCCATCGCTGCCTTGAAACTCCCGGTGCACGTGGTGGGCCTGATGCCTGCCACCGATAATCGTCCCGGTCCGAAAGCGATGGTGTCGGGCGATATCATCACCATGCACGACGGAACGACCGTGGAGGTGGTGGATACCGATGCCGAAGGGAGGCTGATCCTGGCCGATGCGCTGAGCTACGCTAAAAAATACGATCCTTCGCTGGTGATCGACCTGGCCACCCTTACCGGGTCCGCCGTGCGCGCCATCGGAAAATTCGGTGCGGCGGCCATGCAGGTCAGGGCCGCTGATGCTCTTGCAGCGCTCAAAGAAGCGGGTGAACGGGTGTACGAACGGCTCGTCGAATTCCCGATGTGGGAGGAATACGGCGAACAGATCAAATCGGACCTGGCCGACCTGAAAAATCTAGGTCCTCCCGAAGCCGGGCTCATCACCGCCGCGAAATTCCTGGAGAAATTCACCGGGTACCCGTATATCCATCTCGATATTGCAGGTCCTGCCTTCGCCGACAAGCGCGAAGGGTACAGGGGCCTCGGCGGTACCGGTTTCGGCGTGCGGTTGCTGGTAGATTTTGCCCGCCAAATGTAGGTGCGCATCACGGTGCATCCTCACATTTGTTTACTTTTGCATAAACACAAAACATGATGGAACAACCCGTCGAAAAAGAAAAACGGATCCGGATCGGGATCACACACGGCGATGTAAATGGGATCGGATATGAGGTTATCATCAAGACCCTGCAGGATCAGCGGCTGATGGAAAACTATACCCTGGTGGTGTACGGCTCATCGAAAGTGGCCTCCTATCATCGAAAGGTCATGAATGTCAATGATTTCAATTTTAACCTCGTGAAACGGGCCGACCAGGCCCATCCGCGCAGGGCGAACATCGTGAACGTGCACGACGAAGAGGTGAAGATCGATCTTGGGAAGGCGACCACGGTAGCGGGCGAGCTGGCGCTGATGTCGCTCGAAGCTGCCTGTGAAGACCTTCAGAAGGGCCTGATCGATGTGGTCGTCACCGCTCCCATCAACAAGAAGAATATCCAGCTTCCGGGATTTGATTTTCCCGGCCACACCGAGTACTTTGCCCGCAAATTCAACACCGATGACTACCTCATGCTGATGATCAACAACGTGTTGCGCATCGGCGTGGTGACCGGGCACATGCCTCTTGCCAGGGTTGCGGAGGTGATTACCACCGAGCTGATCCTGAAGAAGATCGAAGTCATGAACCATTCCCTCATCCGGGATTTTGGCATTGTACGTCCGAGGATCGCAGTTTTAGCCCTCAACCCGCATGCCAGCGACGAGGGACTTCTCGGGAACGAGGAGAAAACGATCATCCAGCCGGCCATCGAGAAGGCTTACGAGCAGAACATCCTGGTTTACGGACCTTACCCGGCCGACGGTTTCTTCGGTGCCGCTTCATTCCGTAAATTCGACGGAGTACTGGCCATGTACCACGACCAGGGGATGATGCCCTTCAAGCTTCTTTCGTTCGATGTAGGGGTCAATTTTACTGCCGGGCTTCCCATTGTCCGTACCTCGCCTGCTCATGGTACCGCATACGACCTTGCCGGCAAAAATGAAGCTTCTCCGGAAGCTTTCCGGAATGCGCTGTATATGGCCGGCGACATCTTCACACACCGCCAGGAATACGACGAACTCATCGCCAATCCGCTGCGGCCGTCGGCTGTACCCCAGGAACAGAACCGCGGATGACCCTGCCTCCCTGTACCGTTTCCATCCTTGCTTCGGTTTGCCGGGGCACCCTCCGCCGGACCTGTGCGGAAACGGATCAAGCGGTCACGGGTGAGATGATCATACGCGACCTGCTGATCGACAGCCGGTTGCTCATCCATCCCGACCATTGCCTCTTCGTTGCCCTGGCTTCTGAACGGAACGACGGTCACCGGTATATCGGGGAACTTTATGAGAAAGGAGTGCGGGCGTTCCTGGTTTCGGAGAAATGGATGGATCGGCCGGGCACAAGCGACGAGGGACGAAAGACGGAGGATCCGTGTGTCTGGAGCGGGGCTGTTTTCATCACCGTGGAGGATACCCTGGAAGCGTTGCAGGCACTGGGGGCATGGCACCGGGGCCGGTTTGCGTACCCCGTGATCGGGATCACGGGAAGCAACGGCAAAACCATCGTCAAAGAGTGGCTGTTCCAGCTCCTGGGCTCTCATCGCCGGATCATTCGCAGTCCTAAAAGTTACAACTCCCAGGTCGGCGTGCCCCTCTCCGTCTGGCGAATGGATGAAACTCACGAGATGGCTCTTTTCGAAGCCGGGATCTCCCGCCCCGGGGAGATGGAAAAACTGGAGAAGATCATCCGCCCCGGGATCGGGATATTTACCAATATCGGCCCGGCTCACGACGAGTTTTTCGAAAACCGCCGGCAGAAAGTACAGGAGAAGCTGAAGTTGTTCGCCAATGCAAAGGTGTTGGTTTACTGTGCCGATCACCCGCTGGTTTCCGAGTGCCTTCGCGATCCGGCCTATGCCGGTCTCAGGACCTTTACCTGGGGCAGGGGAAACGACGCCAACCTGATGATCGGGGATATCGACAGGAAAGGCGGGCAGTCAGAGATTACCGCCTCGTGCGACAGTAACGAAATCCGGATCACGATCCCCTTTACCGATGACGCTTCCATCGAGAATGCCATCCATTGCCTGGCAGCGATCATTGTGCTTGAAATGCCTCAGCCCCTGGCGCCCGCGGGAGAGTGGGAACGCATTACCCAGTACACAAATGCTTTCGCCTCGCTTGTCCCCATCGCCATGCGGCTCGAACTGAATGAGGCCGTCAACCATTGCTCGCTCATCAACGACAGTTACAACTCCGATGTCAACTCCCTGAGCATCGCGCTTGATTTTCTGAACCAGCAGAACCAGCACCTGAAAAAAACGGTCATCCTCTCCGACATCCTGCAGTCGGGTCGGGAAAAGAGTGAATTGTACCGCGACATTGCCGCGATGATGGAGACCCGGGGAATCAGCCGGATCATCGGTATCGGGCGGGATATGGTGAAATACGGAGGGGTATTCCCGATGTCGAAAGCATTTTTCGCAACCACCGATGAATTCCTGCGGCATTTTCCGGTCTCCTCCTTCCGCGATGAAACCATCCTGGTGAAGGGGGCCCGTCTCTTCGAATTTGAAAAGATCATCCAGGTCCTGCAGCAGAAAGCCCACGAAACGGTGATGGAGATCAACCTCGATGCGCTGGTCCATAACCTGAACCATTACCGGGCGACGTTGCCCGCCGGCACGAAGACCATGGCCATGGTCAAAGCCTTCTCTTACGGCAGCGGAAGCTTCGAGATCGCCAACGAACTGCAGTTCCACCGGGTCGATTACCTCGCTGTGGCCTATGCCGACGAAGGGGTGGAACTGCGCAAAGCCGGCATCCGGCTTCCCGTGATGGTCATGAGCCCCGAGGAACAGAGCCTCGATATCCTGCTGAAGTACAATCTCGAACCCGAGATTTACAACCTTCATATCCTCCGGCTGCTGGAAGAGACCATTGCCCGGAACCAGACCTCCATCCTCCAGGAGGTTCGCATCCATATCAAACTCGATACCGGCATGCACCGGCTTGGATTCTCGGAAGAGGAGCTGGCACCACTGCTGGAAAGGCTCACCGCCAATCCTGCCCTGCGTGTCCAGTCGGTATTTTCCCACCTGGCGGCCAGCGAAGACCCGTCGGAGGACGACTTTTCGAGGCATCAGATCGCCCGTTTCTGCACAATGAGCGACCGGATCCGGGAAGTGCTCGACTACCCGGTGTTGTTGCATATCCTCAACTCGGCCGGCATCACCCGC
>DAONFN010000232.1:0-5487 GCA_035403625.1 Bacteroidales bacterium | reverse complement strand
CCCCTCAGGAAACGATCCTGGTGGATCTTCCATATCTCCTCCGCCTTTCCTCCGTCAGAAAAGACGAGCCCGCCATCGGCGGGATATCCGCCATTCAACGGTCGGTCTGACAGGGAAAATGGAAAGCTGCGACGGTATGGTATATAAGGAGCCAGTTGACGGGTTACCCTTTCGTCATCCGAATTCCAAACAAGAAAATCTCCCTCCTGCTGGTAGCGGGCAATGTTGGCCTTTGCCCGCTGGTAAGACTCGTAATCGGCATAAGCATCAAGGTGTTCCTGGTAAAGGTTGAGCAGAATTGCTGTGTGCGGGCCGCGGGTGAGGAATTCGAGCTGGTGGGAAGAAAGTTCCAGTACCACGGTCGTTGAAGGGGTGACCAGATGGGCGATATGAAACACCGGGTTTCCGATGTTTCCGGCCAGCAGGGTCTCCTTCCGGGCAACCTTGAAAAGGTGATGCAACAGGCTCGAGGTGGTGCTTTTCCCTTTGGTTCCCGTAACTCCGATCACCTGGCCGGCAAAACACTCGAGGAAGAGCGAGGTTTGGGAAGTGATTTTATCAGGGTCGATCCGGTTGCCGGTCTTGCCGTTTCCGGCTGGTTGTCCGGGGGCTCCAATGATCAGGTGCCAGACCGGGATTCCGGGGGAACGAAACACGGCATCGAACCCATCCAAACGGTCCATATACCCCGCTCCGGTGATGAACTGCAGATGCCGGTCGTAGCCGAAAGACGGGTCGTTCCGGATCTCTTCCCTGCGGTCGGCGATCACCAGTTCCTTTCCGGGAAAGATCTCCCTCAGTAACCGGTATGTCGATTGACCTTCCCGGCCATAACCGAGAAGGACAATGCTTTTCTCCCTGAATCGCTCCAGAATCAACTCCCTCAGCCTGTCCATACGTTTTTAACTTCGTCCTATTACACGTTATCAATTCGTCAACCGTCCGGCTGCTAACCTTCAATCGCACTTTTTAACCACCCTTCCAGGCGTGCATCGAGGTGATGCTCTGTTGAAATTGATACTAGCCCGTTCCGGAAATTTTCGCGGAAATATCGCTGGTAAGCCATCGAACCTTTGTAGTAGGCCAGCAGCGCCGGGAGCCGGAGACCGTCGCGTTGACGGATGGCTTCGCAGAGTGCCAGGTTGACTTCATCGAGGGTGCCCACACAATCGAACGGCTTCCCGGCAGCGATTCCGGCAAGCTGATCCAGCACCGGCACCAGCGATTCGTCGGCAAACAGGTCGGCCCCGAAAATCTGCACCAGTTCTTCATCACGGATGAAAGGAGAAAGGATCGTATAGGTAAACAGGCATTTGGCACACCGGCCGCACCATGAATCGGTCTTACTTCCTGCGTTGCAACTCCTGAATACCGGATGATACTGTGGCATCTTTGCGAAAAGTCCTGCAATCTGAAGCTCGTTTAGCGGCCGTAGAAAACTGAAATAATCCAGTTCTCCGCAAATCCATCGCCGGGAATATTCACGGAAATCACTTTCAAAACGAAACGATTTGGAATACTGGTGGTTGATGTCGGTGCCTTCGATCGTGGCTTCGTTTGCACTCGACTCGTTGGAGAGAGCGATGTGGCGATGACCCGACACCAGGGCACTTAATGCCGTCACAAAGGCCAGGAGTGCAGAGAAGGGTGTATGCCCGTTCAGAAACCCCTGGTCATTGAGTTGCAGCAACATAGGATCGAGGGTCCGACTGATCTCGATGATCTCCTCCCTTTTAAACCCGGCAGCCAGGACGGTTTCCAGGCTGGCTCCCCGGGGGTTGACGATCAGCGGATAACAGGTAGCGTGTTTCCGAAGGATCTCCAGCGTCACGGCTGAATCCTTCCCGCCTCCAACGGGAACCAAAATCCCCTCATCCAATTCCGGCCGAACGATCCCGGGGTATTGATCCGAAATACATTCAATGGTCATCAGGTCCTCTTCCCGAACGTCAATCGAGTTCAGGTACAGGAACTCTCCCAGTCCATGAAAATAGAGCCGTCTCCACCAGTCGGCCTGCTCCGGCCGGAGAGCGAACGGACGAACAATCACCCTGGGAGGGCAAGCGGCTTTCCAGTAGCTGATCAGTTCAATCATCCCGATCTGGAAAACGATGTTATCGAGTGCAGTCCCCGCCAGGCCCGGAAAGGAAACCGACAATCCGGCTGGGATGAAGAGCGTGGGTTTGAAGGTATATTGCCCGGCAAGGCTGAAGGTGTACCGGATGTCCAATCCGTGCTCATTCACGGACCACTCCTGCCTGGTAAACTCGAAGTATGGGAAGCGCTCCCTGCACTGCAAAAAAAAGTCGTGACGGTTGACCCTTGCCATGGTTTTGGTATTATATTTGCCGGGAGGCAGGCACAAAGGTAGAATTTTTATCGCTATCCATGGACAGACAGCGCACAAAACCGAAACAAGGCAGTATCCTGATTTCAGAGCCCTCCCTGCGCGATTTTTACTTTCGACAGTCGGTGGTGCTCCTGGCCGAGCACAACGAAGAGGGTTCTTTCGGGGTCATTGTCAATAAACCCATCGATGCGCGGCTGAAGGACATTGTGTCAGGTTTCCGGGACTATGATCTGCCGGTGTACCTCGGTGGACCGGTCAAGACCGATTCCATCTTCTTTATCCACACGCGGACCGATATCCCCGAGAGTATGCCGATCATGCAGGGACTCTTCTGGGGCGGGGATCTTGATGCTGTAAAAAGCCTCCTGGATGCCAATGCCATTCGCGACCATGAAATCCGCTTCTTTGTAGGCTACTCCGGTTGGTCGCCCAATCAACTGGATCGTGAGCTCAGGGAAAAATCCTGGGTACTTTCCCAGACCTCCATCCCCGAGATCATCAACGATCATCCGCAAACCCTGTGGAGTAACTACTTGAAAAACATGGGGAAAGATTACGCTATTTGGGCAAACTTCCCGGCAGACCCGACGAATAATTGACGGCAAACCAGGGGATGGTTGAATGAGCCTGGGAGAGATTGACATTTTCGGCTAATTTTGTGCCAGCACTTTTTACTTTTCCCGGATGAAACGAAGCGACCTCCTTGTTGCCGCAGCCCTGACCCTGTTCCTCCTTCCCTTTTTTCTTTTCCCGGCTGTCTTTCAGGCATATCAGGATATGAACCTGCGCCATGCTTACCTGATGAGTTTCGTCAAGTTTGCCCTGCTGGCCACCCTGGGCGAAAGCATCGGGCTGCGGATCCGGACCGGCGTTTATAACCGGCACGGGTTCGGACTGATACCACGCGCTCTGGTTTGGGGAGGGCTGGGAATCTCTATCAAGATGGCCTTTGTGATCTTCGGAGAAGGAACTCCTGCCATGCTGAAAAGTGTGGGCATCGATTTCCCCGGAGGCAACCCGGCTGATATTCTGCGGCAACCCGGTCTTTCCTGGATGAAAGTCATTACCGCACTGGGTGTCAGCACCTTTCTCAACCTCTTTTTTGCTCCGGTGTTCATGGGTTTCCACCGGATTACCGACACCCATATTCTGCGAACCGGGGGGACCCTGTCGGGTTTTTTTTCCCCCTTTCACATGGGACAATATTTCAGGGAGGTAAACTGGTATGAGTTCTGGGACTTTGTTTTAAAAAAGACCATCCCCTTTTTCTGGATCCCGGCCCAGGCAGTCAATTTCCTCCTGCCGGAAGGATACCGCATCCTGGTTGCCGCTCTTTACAGCATTGTCCTGGGGGTTCTCCTTTCATTGGCTGCCATGATGCAGGGGAAAAAATAGGGTTCTTTCCATTCCATCTGTTCGCCCATCGATCTTTTTTGTACTTTTAGGGAGAATTTATACCTTATCTGACAAGATGAGAACCCGGATCGTTTTTCTCATCATGATCCTGGCTGCCTGCTCTGCAAGAGTTGCAGGCGAAGGGACGAAGCAGATCGCCCCCACTTCAACCGATTCCAGTCGCCTTTGCCTGGACAGGAACCGGAACATGTTTGCCTTTTTCGATGCGTCACCCGATTTCCGCCTGAATATCCGCGTAGCATCGATATCGGAAAAGATCTGTTTCGGACTCGGCAGCATTCTTGCTAAGGAATCAAGCCAGGCGGTTCAGTTCCGGGTCCGTGATCCGGGCGGTAATATCATTCTGGGTCCGTCGCCTATCCCTTCTTCAGGAAAGGGATATATTTCCGGTTATGATCAGGACACCCTGGGACCGTTCCCCGCGCTGGGCGGATATGATCCGATCCGCATCTTCCCCACTTCACCAGGCGATTATTCCCTCGAGTTTTACTACCCGCCCGATCAGGGATCGACCTACTCGTTATCAAGTTACGTACGATTCAGGTACTTCGATGTGGCCGTCATGGATGCCGGTGACCGGGAGATCCCTGGACGCGTGTGGTCACGTTCCTGGCAATTCAATTGCGGCCTGGTCCAGCGTCCACCTACCTTTAGCCGGTTCCATGGCACCATGTACATTTTATCCGACGACAGCATTGTAACGAGTATCAATTGCAACGGATTTGTCGGTGGCACCTTCACAATATCGAGCAATAAATCAGGCTGTTACGAAACGGGCGATATTGAGATCGACCGGCAATCCCAAACCGGATTTCACACCATTCCGCAGTACAAACTCTTTCTGTCACCCCCTGACAGCATTGAATTTCCGACGGGGAAAGCGGCTCCCGGGCTGATTCAACCGTTCCAGGTAACCGCACACTGCGAGACCGGTGGAGTTGACCTGGGGATTAAAGTCACCATGAACGGAATTCTCGAAGTCCTGATAAAAATTGATACAACATCCGGCGCCGGTCCCCGTGATGTTAAAATCACCTCAAATGTAAAGGTCAACCCGGGTGGAAACGGGTACAACATCATCCGTTGGAACGGAAAGGACGGTCTGGGCAACCCCGTACCCAACGGTACAACCGTCACTACAACCGTCCGGTTCATACACGGCATCACCCATATGCCACTGTATGATATTGAATATAATGACAATGGATTTATCGTGGAAGTGGTAAGACCAGCCGGCTCAAAACCGGATATTTACTGGGATGACAGCCTCCTGCCGGGGATGCCTTCCATCAATCTGACAGGTTGCAGCGATGCCGTCGGTTGCCACCTTTGGGATATCGAAAAGGGGGATACCAATACCATAAACACATGGTGGTACGTAGCCAGTTCATTTGCGCCCACTGTCACATTTTCCGTCAAGCGGGCACCCGGTGCTCCCGGAGCGATCATTGGCGATAAGGAATTTTGTGTCGGGGGCATCGACCGGTCCTATTCTTGTTCCCGGAGCACGTTGTCAACAGCCTACATCTGGTCGTACTCAGGAACCGGGTGTACCCTCACCCCGGCCGATACCTCCGCCGGTATCCATTTCGATAGCACCGCCACATCCGGCATGTTAACCGTATCCGGTTATAACGCCGAATGCGGAGCAGGCCCGGCTTCCGAATTGCCGATAACTTTTTATGGGATTCCCCTGGTCAGCATGACTGCTCCCGACAGTA
>DAONFN010000231.1:0-5508 GCA_035403625.1 Bacteroidales bacterium | reverse complement strand
ATCCCTCCCACAATATCTATGGTGGAGTCAACCTGGGAATTAACTACTGTATCCCGTTTAAATAAAATATTTTCTTCCCTCCAGGGGAAACCTGCAAGAAATTGCGCCATAAAAATGAATGCCTGTAGAGACGCTGTAGAGACGCAAGATGTTGCGTCTCTACTTGTAATATTCGGAGAGACGCAGTAGAGACGCAAGATATTGCGTCTCTACTTGTAATATACCAAGACGATAGTTTTTTTTCTGCATCACATGAATTGAAAATCAATCCTGTAAAGCCATGACCTACCAGGAAATCTTCGACCGGCTGTGGGCCGCCTACACCAGCCAGAATCCATCGACACAGAAGGTGTTCGACTTGTTTACGTCCGAAGGTGAAACCGTGATCAACGACCATATCGCCTTCCGGACCTTCCGGCATCCTGAAATTGGCGTGGACCGCTTTGCCCGGGTCTTTCTGGAAAATGGCTACCGTTTCGCCGGAGAGTACCGGTTTCAGGCTAAGAAACTATTTGCCCGGCATTATGAACATGAAACTGATGGAACTGCACCCAGGGTCTTCATCAGCGAGTTGCTTACGGAGGAATTCAGCCCCTGGTTGCAGGAAACGGTTTCATCCTGGATCGACAGGATTCCGGCCCGAATGATCAGATCCGACGAATTGATCTTTGCCGGGAACCTGTCCGGAACGCCGTCCTATGAAGTGTATGAGCGGCTTCGCACAGAATCGGAATATGCGGCATGGCTTTACGTGAACGGGTTCAGAGCCAACCATTTTACCGTGAGTGTCAACCACCTGCATAAATACGGTTCGGTCAACCAGGTCAATGACTTCCTGAAATCACACGGTTTCCTGATCAACGATGCCGGCGGAGAGATCCAGGGTACCCCGCAAGATCTGCTCGAGCAGTCGAGCATCAAGGCAGGCATGACCCCGTTCGAATTCCGGGAAGGAGTTTATGAAATTCCCGGATGTTATTATGAGTTTGCCCGCAGGTATCCCGATACAGACGGAAAACTATACAGCGGCTTCATCGCCAGGTCGGCTGATAAGATCTTTGAATCTACGAACTTCTATAAAAAATGAGACCCCTCTCCGGACTGTTGCCCGCCTGCTGCATCCTGACCGTGCTCCTCTCCTGTTCCGGAAGCGGGCAGGAAAAGAAGCCGGCTCCGGTTACCCCCTCCGATAAAGCCCGGGTGATCCGTCACATACCGGTTGTCGCCGACACCACCCAATCTTATGCGCTCTATCTTCCGGGAAGAAAGCCATTTCTCGTGACTGGTGCGCCAAATGGTGTCACCCGATTTCCGGTCATCATCGCATTTGATCCCCATGGCGACGGTTCCCTCCCGTTGACCCGGTATCAAGACCTGGCGGAACGGTACGGTTTTATCCTCGCAGGTTCCAACAACTCCCGGAACGGCCTTCCGGGCGACCAGGCCGGCGATATTGCGACCCGGCTCATCCGCGACCTTCTTTCCCGGTACCCCGTCGATTCCACCAGGATCTGGCTGATCGGGTTTTCCGGCGGCGCCCGGGTGGCTTCATCAACCGCCATGTACCTGCAAAAAGTCCAGGGCGTGATTGGATGCGGAGCAGGTTTCGGCCGGGTGGAACGTCCACCGGCGTACCGCTTCGACTATATCGGTCTGGCCGGCACAGCCGATTTCAATGTCCATGAAGTACAAGGACTTGACAAGCCGCTGACCGACGCAGGCTACCGTCATTTCATCGCCACCTTCCCCGGGAAACATGAATGGCCGCCGGTGGAGATCATGGAGAATACCTTCCGGATGATCGTAACAAATGCCATCCGCGACGGGCAATTGACAAAGAATGACAGCCTTGTTCAAGCGATATCGCATTCGTTGGCATTGAATATCCGGGATTGCCGGAGGATCAACGACCTGACCGGTGGTGTGGAAGTATGCCGGTGGGCCCTGACCATGCTCGACGGACTAACCGAAACGGGGCTTTTCAGGGATGAAAAGAGCTCCCTGGAACAAAACCCGATGTACGCATCCCAGGTGGCCTATCGCAGCCAGTTGGTTGAAAAAGAAGAAAATGCCAGGCAGGAACTGGTTACCGCCCTGCAGCAGCAGGGCCTGAACTGGTGGAGAACCCGGATCGCGCGTGAACTCGCTGCCAGGGGCAGGAAAGTCAATCCCAAAGACAGGAAAGCGGTCGAAGATACCCTGATGAGTTACAGGCTCATGTCTTTTCTCAGCCTCTACTGCTATATGAATGCCACAGGGGCGCTGAACCGGCAGGATGAAGCGGCTTCGATCAAAATCGTCTCCGTGTACGGAATGTGTGACCCGGAAAACCCGGAACCCGATTATATGAAGGCCATCCTGCATGCCCGCCGCGGCGAAAACCAGGAGGCTGTACATTCGCTTGAACAAGCCGCCGGCAAAGGATTCACCGACCGGCCGCGGCTGGAGGCCCAGCCTGAATTCCGTGCGCTTGCCGGGACCCCGGGCTGGAAAGAACTGATGACACGGATAAAATGACAAGCAACTTTTCCACCGAAAGGATTGCATCGCTGCGCCGGTCGCTGCAAGGCGAACTCTTCACCGATGAGAGTCAACGCCTGCTCTACGCTACCGATGCCTCTGCCTACCGGGAAGTCCCGATGGGTGTAGCCCGCCCCCGGAATGCCCAGGACATCCGTACCCTGATTTTGTTCTCCGCCGAAACGGGAATCCCGCTGATCCCGCGTACGGCCGGAACCTCACTCGCCGGGCAGGTGGTCGGAAACGGACTGGTGGTCGATGTTTCCCGGTATATGACGAAAATCCTGGAGTTTGACACCGAAAATCACCGCGTACGGGTTCAGCCGGGGGTGATTCTCGATGAGCTTAACCGGGAAGCGGAAAAACACGGGCTCTTCTTCGGACCTGAGACCAGCACCTCCAGCCGTTGCATGATCGGAGGGATGGTCGGAAACAACTCCTGCGGTGCTCACTCCATTCTTTACGGAAGCACCCGCGACCATCTCGTTTCCATAAAAGGATACCTGAGTGACGGAAGTGAAGTCGAATTCAAGGCGGTCGACCGGGAAGAGTTCGACCGTAAATGCCGGGGAGATTCGCTGGAAAGCAGGATCTACAGGCAGATCCGGGATATGTTGTCGGATCCTGCCAACCGGGATGCGATCCGGAAGGATTTCCCGGATCCTGCCCTCCACCGCAGAAATACCGGTTATGCCATCGATCTTCTTCTTGATAATGAGATCTTTTCCGGCACAGACGACAGCCATATGCAAGCGGCAGATGTCCCCTCACCATTATCCTTTAACTTCTGTCGTCTCGTCGCAGGTTCTGAGGGTACCCTGATGTTCATGACCGAGATCACCCTCAACCTGGTTCCGTTGCCGCCGAAGGAAAAAGGCCTCATCTGCCTGCACTGCGGAACGGTGGAAGAGGCACTTCAGGCCAATTTGGTCGCCCTGAAGTACGAACCAGGATCGGTCGAACTCATGGATAAGCCGATCATGGATTGCACCCTCGGCAACATCACCCAGCGGCGGAACCGGTTTTTCATCGAGGGTGATCCGGGGGCCATCCTGATCATTGAATTCGCCCGTCAGACGCGGGATGAGATCATACGCATCCACCGGGAACTGGAGGCTGAAATGCGCGCTGCCGGCTTGGGCTACCATTTCCCGCTGATTTTTCCGCCGGATGTTAAAAAGGTCTGGGACCTGAGGAAAGCCGGTCTGGGGGTGCTTTCGAACTACCCGGGTGACCGTAAACCGGTCCCGGTGATCGAAGACACAGCCGTCTCCCCGGCCGTTCTTCCAGCTTACATAGCCGACCTGAAAGAGATGCTCAAGCGACTCGGCCTCGACTGTGTGTATTATGCCCACATCGGGTCAGGCGAGTTGCACCTCCGGCCGGTACTCAACCTGAAAGATCCGGCCGATGTCGAACTGTTCCATACAGTTGCCTACGAAACTGCACGGCTGGTCAAGAAGTACAACGGCTCACTATCGGGAGAACACGGCGACGGACGGCTCCGCGGGGAGTTCATCCCGTTTATGCTGGGAGAATATAACTACTGGCTGATCAAAGAGATCAAATCGTTGTGGGACCCCTTGCGGATCTTTAATCCGGGCAAGATCACCGACACGCCGGCGATGAACAGCCACCTGCGCTTCACGCCGGGACGGGCTGCCCGGGAGATTCCCACCATCTTCGATTTCTCGGCCAGTCATGGCATCCTCCGTGCAGCGGAACAGTGCAACGGATCGGGCGATTGCCGGAATACCATCGTGACCGGGGGTACGATGTGCCCCTCCTATAAAGCACTTCTCGACGAAAACACCACCACCCGTGCACGGGCCAACATCCTGCGGGAGTTCCTGACACGGTCGGATAAATCCAACCCCTTTGACCACAAAGAGATATACGAGGTGATGGATCTGTGCCTTTCGTGCAAAGCCTGTAAATCGGAATGCCCCTCCAATGTCGACATGACACGGCTCAAGGCGGAATTCCTGCATCACTGGCACGAAGCTCACGGCATTCCGCTCAGGACCCGGATGATCGCCTATATAACCCGGATCAATCAACTGGGAATGATAGCACCCGCCCTCTTTAATTTCTTTGTTAGCCATAAGTGGCTATCCGGCTGGGTGAAAAAGGGCCTCGGTTTTGCCCGCAAGCGCTCGATCCCCCGGTTGTCGCCAGTGACGCTGCGCAGGCGGGTAAAAGCCATGGGACAGGATCGGTCGCTGCCGGGGTTGGTTTACCTGTTTGCGGACGAATTCACCAATTACAACGAACCGGAAATCGGTGTTAAGGCCGTAAAAATCCTGAACCGGTTGGGGTACCGGGTGGTGATTCCTGCGCATGGCGAAAGCGGACGCACATTCCTGTCGAAAGGACTCCTCCGGAAGGCGAAGAAACTGGCAAACCGGAATGTAGGCCAGCTCAAGGACCTGATCACCGGCGAGACGCCCCTGATCGGCCTTGAGCCATCGGCCATCCTCACGTTCCGTGATGAATACCCCGACCTGGTCGATGCCGGGTTGAAAGCCGAAGCGAAGAAACTGGCGCAGAATGCCCTGCTTTTCGAAGAGTTCATCGCAAAGATCACCTCATTACCAGCCGCAGCGGCCGGGAATCCGGAAAATGTAGGGGACCTGTTCACTTCAGAGCCCCGCCGCATCCTGTTGCACGGTCATTGCCACCAGAAAGCCCTGGCTTCGGTGGAGCCAACAAAGAAAATGCTCTCTCTCCCGGCCAATTACAAGGTAGAAGAGATCCGGTCGGGGTGTTGCGGTATGGCAGGTTCTTTCGGATATGAAGAAGAGCATTTTGATGTAGCTATGAAGATCGGGGAACAGGTGCTGTTCCCGGAAGTCAGGAATGCCGGGCAGGATACGATCATCGCCGCGCCGGGAACTTCCTGCCGGCACCATATTGCCGACGGTACGGGACGTGCAGCTTTACACCCGGTTGAGGTGCTTTTCGGCGCACTTCGGATCGACTGACCCT
>DAONFN010000230.1:0-5527 GCA_035403625.1 Bacteroidales bacterium | reverse complement strand
AAAATGGATGTTTCGGTGATGATGGATGAAATTAGTGAATGGTTAGGTTGTCTTTAAGTACAGATCGAACGGGGGAGCCCATTTTGCCGGATCGACCCCCGGCAGAGCCCGGCCCCAGGTGTTTTTATACGCGTCGGGAGCGCCGGTGAAATGCCTGACGATCAGCCGGTGGATCACGTTCATGTTGGCCATCAGTCCATGGAACCCCGCCAGGTTTACGGCTGCCCGGTCTTTGAGCTCCCAGTACCCGAAATCGTCGGGCGAAAGGCATACGACATGTTCCGGCTTCAGGAACGGGGGGATGGCGGCTTTCAGGGGCACGGTTCCATCCCCGGTGAGGAGCTTTTCCTCGTTGGTGACCTTTTGGTTCCAGTTGTTCGCCCGGTCGGCGCCGTTGAAATTGAAGAAGAATCCTTTGCTGTCGCGGCTCACCTCGACCCCCACCCGGGTCACCGAGTCCACTCCCGCCACACAGAGCCAGTCGGAGGGCGAGAGGCCTGCGGCAGCCAGGTCGAGCGCGTCGGTCTCCTTCCGCTGCAGGGCGGCATCGCGGAGCAGGGCGCCGAAGAGCTCCTGCGCCTGCAGGGCCGGGTCACGGTCGAAAACCCCGTTGAGCCGGATGTATTCGCGCAGGGTGTCGAGCACGCTGGGCTGCCAGATGGAGGGATCGAAGATGTCGGTCGACACCCCCGCCGGCACCCGGATCCCGTCGCACGAGGGAAGCAGGTGGTACAACGAAGGGGTGATACGCGCCGCCTCCCGCTCCCGGCTGCTGGGCGGCGTGGTGCCCAGGTTGGCGGTACCGGTGGCGATCTTGATGATCGCTTCGAACGAACCGCGGTAAGGGGTGCCGAGGGTGGCGACTTTGGCAACATTTTTCCGGTTCCCGTTCTGGGTGAGATACCCGGCTATGATCAGCCCGCCCATCGAATGCCCCACGAGGTTGACACGGGGCTGATCGAGGAACCAGGGCTGGTGGTAATGCTTCATCAGTTTCGTCCGCTCGATCACCTCCTCCACGAAAGCTTCGAAACGGCTTACGATCAGCCCCAGCGGCTGACGCCAGTCGTATGCGAACGGGTAAACCGGCACCGGGCGATCTTCGCTTTCGCTGAGGTTGTGCCGCAGCTCGCTGATCATCTCTTCGTATGCGATCTCGAAAACCTGGTCCTCCCGCACGCGGGCCGGTTCCCGGGCCTCATACCGGTAATTGTCGGGATGCAGGGCGATGTTCTCGTATTTTTTCGTCATCACCGACCACACAAGGTCGGGCGGAAGCTGGTACTGGTCCCGGAGAGAGGATGCAGTGATTCCTGGGACAATGATTACGGGGTAAACCTGGCTCATATCGGCTGTTTTTATCGTTTTGTTTTGGTGTAGAAGTTGAAAAGGGGAATGTCAACTACCAGCGAAGCGCTGTAACGCCAACTGGTGTTATTGCTGTACTTGTTGATCCGCGAACCGTCGGCCTGGAGCACATTCACCTCGCGGAGATTGGGACCCACCTGAGCGCCGAAGTTCAGCGACAGCGGCACGCGGGGAAATCCAACCGAAAGGAACAACCCGGGCGAAACGATGTCGCGGAGCTGCACCCTGGGTACCTGGGCCACTGTTTCACTCTCCTGAAACCGGAAAGCGGCCAGCGCCCCGATGTCGATCAGCGAAGCGAAAAGTGAATACGACCAGTGCCCTTCGTGCTTCGGCCACAGGAAAAGGAATGAATGGCTCCCGGTACTGACGGCTACGCCGACGGGTGCGGCCACCCCGAAGGTGTTCAGTTTCGCGCCTCCCTCATCGAACCCGTCGATCCGTTCGTAACCGGCAAAGAGCCCGGTGTAGGCGTTGAGGGAGACATTCCACGACGATTCGCGCTTGATCCTCGAACTGCCGCAGGGTAGGGCCGCGGCCTCGATGGCCTGGCTCACCTCATCGGAACTCTTCGCCGTGGCGACGGAGGAGATGAAGGCGCCATACCTCGCCAGCTTCGCCAGCACATCCTCCGATATCTTCAGGGAGTCCCTGACCACAGCCTTATCGCCCGGACCGAAGAACCCGGGTTTGGCGCCTGTGGCGGGAGCGGCGCTCATCCGGTCGAGCGCATCCGATTGTTCCTTCAGCGGGCCCGTGCGAACGAGCCGGTAGATCGCAAGGAGATGGTTGACGGCGGCCGGGTAGTTTTTCCGCACCAGGGAGGTGGCCAGGTCGGTGGTCCCATAGGTGATCGTGAAGTACCCCTCCAGCTTCGCATGAAGGTCGGTTCCGACCAGCGCATCCACGTGGGGCAGGGTCGAAATCCGTGTGCAGTATTCGATCATCCCGACGGTCGCCCGCACATACTGCGCATACAGTTCGATGGCGGCCGAGTCGGTTTTACCGGCAGGACCATGCTGAAGGATATCGCCCAACTCTTTGGCCTTCAGGGCAAACCCAGTAATGAAATTTCGGTAGGCGGCATAATCGCGGTCGAAATCGATCTTTTTCATGGCTTCCGACAGCGATCCTTTCCCGAAGGGGACATTCCGGTACCGGTCCATTTGCGCCGACTGGTAAACGAGCCCCAGGTAGATCTTCATGGCATCGCGGTTGCGGAGCATCCGGTTGATCTTGTCCATCCGTACCCAGTATCCGGTACCGGCCACATCTTCGCTCCGGAGGGAATGGCTGAAGATCTGCATCGTTTGAATCGCCCCGCTCCAGTTCCGGTCGAAATAAGCGGTATCCCCGGGCCTGATAAGGTATTCCAGCGGGTAATTGTCCAGGATATCCCCGGGATGCATCTGCTCCTTCAGCGAACGGGTGATGAAACAGGCGGTGTTGAGTCCGGCGGCCATCCCGAAGTGCTGAACAAAGAATTTCTCATGGTTTCCGATGATCCCCGGCAGGTGCTCGTCGAGCGTCAGCAGGTCGGTCCGGAACGCTTCACGCAGGTTTCCGATGTAGCGGTTGTAGTCGTAGATCTCGTCGCCGATCACCCGCAGCAACTGCCACGTGGCCGGGAAAAGTACGCGGAGGTCGGCGTACCGCGACGAGTCGAGGGTTTCCCTGAACTTCGAGAAGAAGGCGACGCTGAGTTCCTCTTTCGTTCGTTTCACCAGAAATTTGGCCAGCCCGTCGGCCAGGTTGGTCACATCAAGCCCGCCGGCAGCACCGGCAAGGGCAGACACTCCTCCCGGCAATCCCGATCGCAGGGTCATGTCCTCGTCCCAGTTGATGTACCCTTTGATGAAGTCGTTGTTTCGGTATGCTTCAACGGGTTTTCCGGAGAAAAGGCTGAGATACCGCGCCAGGATGGTATCCACGGCGGCGGAATGATCGGGCGAGAACGTGCCGGTAACGCCGATGAAAGAACTCAGCCGGAGGGCATCTTCGCATTCGTATTGCGCAAACACCGGCAGGACGATGATCAGGAACAAGGCTGACAGGCGGATCTTTCTGCTCATATTTCTTTTGAATTCAGGTGAAAATAGAACCGGCGGGGATTGGAAAAATCGATCTCCTGAAGGGGGATGGAAAACTCCCGGAGGCTGCGGAGAAATTCCGCTTTACCGAAGGCGGTCTTGTCCGAAAGTCGGCGGTGTGAAAGGGCCAAAGCCGCCACACCCGAAAGCAAGGCGGCCGTCATGCTGCATCCTCCCGAACGTTTGTAATAATCCGGATCTTTCCAGGAGGAAAGGTATTCGGTATAAGGACTTACGATGTGGGGGGCGGCCGGGATTTCGGGGTTGGCATCGGAGAACCCCTTGGAAACAGCCGCCACCGCTGTTACCCCGGGACAATTGGCGGGGAAGAGCAGGTGGCCGGCCCGGAGTTCGTTATCATCGCCGCCGGCCGCGATGATCAGGATTCCATTCTTCGACAATTCTCCTAGCCGGGTTATCAGCAGTTGATCCCCGTTCGGGATCGATCGCAGGCTGAAGCTCAGGTTGATGATCGAAGCGCCGAGGGCCTCAGCCCGGTTAAGGGCGTCGATCACCGTTTGATGGCCACCGGGAAGGGGACCGTCGTGGTCGTCGCGCATCACTTTCAGGCAGATCAGCCCGGCCGCCGGGGCTACCCCCACGAGGCCGTTCAGGGTGGCCGACCGTGCACCGATCAGCCCCGCCACATGGGTTCCGTGCCCATGGTAATCGATTTTATCCGGATTCGGCGTGAAATCCTCGTACACATCGATCGCCTCTTTCAGGTCCTCGTGGGCGGCGAAAACGCCTGAGTCGAGCACGGCTACCTTCACACCGGCGCCCCGGGTCTCGCGCCAGGCGGCCGGGATCTGCGGCAGGTGAGCGTTCCAGTCGACTTTTTCCTTCATCACCCCCACGTAGCTGTTGTAAAGGGAATGCCCCGCAGCTTGTGCCGCCTGCTCTGAAACCGAGAGCCCCCCAAGCCAGTAGTAGTTGCCCGCCAGGTCCTTCATCCATTCGTCGATGCCGTCGTAAGGGTCGCCGGGATAGCGCTTCCCGTCCACTTCCAGCTCGCTGCCCGGGGCAAGGTACTGGTAACAGGGCGCGTTCAGGCTCGGCTGCCCGACGCGGACGTTCAGGTATTTGGTCACAGTGACTTTCATCATCCTACCGTTTTGGGTGTGGCCGGGTTCCCCTCTTTCTGTTGCGGATGGTCGGTCTGGGCGGCGATGGCGGCGCCCGCCGAGTTGCGGACCTTCATGAGTTTGCTGAGCAGGTCGAACCAGAAGGGAGCGCCCAGCGAGAGAGCGAGGGCGGTGAGGATCCATCCCAGCAGCGCACGCAGGAAGCACCAGGCCCGGCACGACGAGTTGCATTCGATCTGTCCGAAGCCCAGCCCGAGCAGGTCGTTGGTCTTGGCGATATCGACCCGCAGCAGCGAATCGGCCGCATCGAGGAGCGAATCGCGCTTCACGGAGATTTTAGCGGTGAGGGCCGAATCGAGGCTCAGCTTCGCCTTTTCCCGCGAAAGGCTGTCGTGGGCCACCGCCGTCACCGACGTGCCGCCCATCTTTTCGCGGAGCTCTTTCAGCTCAGCCTGCTGCCGGACCAGATCCTGGTCGAGGGTGGGATGCGCCTTCACAAAAGCATCGGCCTGCTGCACGAGCTGTTCGCGGAGTTTCGGGTCCTTTTCCAGCTTGGCGGCGATGCGGATGGTATCGACGTTGAACAGGATGGCGAGGACCAGCCCGATGAAAAAGAGGATGAACTGGGTTTTTCGCTTGTACCAGCCGGTGGCGCGCTCCATGGTCTGGTCGAACCAGGTTTCGAGGTACTGGCGGAAAAGATCGATGTTGCCCTGGGCATCGGTCCATACCGATTCGAGGTATTTCTTCGTCTCCGGATCGATGGCCGCGTTGTCCCATGCCGTTTTTCCCAGCACCAGCGAATGTTCGATGAGGGGCCGGAGGTCGGTGCCCGGTTTGACCTGACGGCCCCGGAGCAGGTCGATGATCACCTTCGAGAAAATATCACGCGTGAGGTAGGAGGGGCGGCGGTTGCGGTCGTTCTCGCCAAGAAACCGCACGAGCGGATGGCGGTAGAACAGATCGACCGTGCGCATCACGGTA
>DAONFN010000229.1:0-5561 GCA_035403625.1 Bacteroidales bacterium | reverse complement strand
ATGGACCACCCCTGCCGCAATTTCGACGGCGGGAGGGATCTCCGCCTGGACGCAGATCTTTCCCTTCATCAACGACGGGAGCGACGGGTTTTACATTGCCTGGCACGACGACCGCGACAACAACCAGCGGGCCAGCAGTTTCGTGCAGCATGTGAGCAGTTCGGGTGCCGTGCTTTTCCCGGCCAACGGGGTGGAGGTTTCCAACGTCGCGACGATGAACCACTACTACCCGGCCATCGCTCTTCCGCCGGGATCCACCGATATTTACGTGTTCTGGAACGAAATGAACACGCTCCAGAGCCAGTGGGGGATCTACGGGCAGAAAGTCAATTCGGCCGGGGTCGTCCAGTGGGCAACCAGCGGCATGGTTTTCATCCCCGTTTCCACCACCGATGTATATCCGTATGAAGCCAGGAACACCAATTCCGACGTGATCCTCGTGTACGAACAGTACACCAATGCCGTCGACGGCATGATCAAGGCCATGCGGATCTCGCCCACGGGGTCGCAGGTGTGGAGCCCGGCGCAGAAAGATGTCTGCACGGTGAGTTCGCAGAAAGTCCACCCGGTGGTTGGGGAATTCGTCACCAACCAGTGGATCGTATCGTGGGAAGATGACCGCAACGGCGTATCCGATATTTACGCGCAGAATCTCCAGCTCGACGGCAGTCTCGGGCCTCCCTCGATCGGGACCATCAGCGGGACCGTCTCCTTCACGGGGGGTACCGCCAATCCCACCCAGGCTTCCGTTTATGCGGGCGGATATACGGCCACTCCCGACGCCACCGGCCATTACAGCCTCCAGGTGCCGGCGGGAACCTATTCCGTTATCGCCTCTCATCCGTATACCACCACCCAAACGATCAGCGGGGTGAATGTCAACACCGGGCAGACCGTCCCGAATGTCAACTTCACCCTGACCGTCGTGCGGGCCGACATGGTGGTGAAAGCGGTGAACCAGTCGTCGGGAGTCACGCTCAACAACGTGGATGTGAATATCGACGGCCCGGAAGGGCCCTACACCGGCACCATCCTGACCGATTCGCTGGTGTTTGCCCATGTCCCCTACGGTACTTACACCGGCACTGCCTCCTTCGGCGGAACGTTCCAGGCTGCCGCCGACACCCTGATCGGGGAGGCTAACCACGAGCTGATTTTTCCGTTCATCATCCTTGGCATGCCCGAAGCGACCGCTGCAGCCGACCTGCACATCGTTCCCAACCCGGCCACATCGCAGAGCAGGGTCGCGTTCAACACATCTGCAGCCGGTACCTGGACATTCGAACTGATCGACGGGAAGGGAGCCCGTGTAGCCCGGAAGGAAATAACCCTGACAGCCGGCAGCCAACAGGTGCCGCTATCGGGGCTGTTCCCGGTAAAGCCTTGCTCAGGCGGGGTCTTCTGCCTGCGTCTGACCGGCGACAACGGTCAGGTATTCACCAGTAAATTCACCTGGCTTGAAAAGTAATTATTTTCCGCTTCTTTTAGTCCTGTTGCTGTTCCCGGCGACGACTTTTGCATCGGGAGGGCTTTCCGCCCCGGCCGATTCCACGACCGGCAGGCCAGCGATCGTTCATGACACCCTTCTGCAGTTTAACGAAGCCGGGTCGTTCGGACATTATTTCAACGGGGTAAAAGCCTCGGTGAAAGCCGGCCTGATGGATGCCGCAGCCGGCTACAGCTACCTCAACGACGACGGGTACCGGGCCCACAGCAACCAGTACGCCCACCGGTTCAGCCTCGACCTGAAAACGACTCCAGCCGTCAACACCCTGTTGCAGGTCACAGCCGTGTATTTTCACGGTTCCGTGAAACAGCCCGGGGCACTGACCCTCGACGAATTCGAAAAAGACCCCTGGCAGGCCGATCCGAGGGCCGTAAACCGCGACCAGAGCCGCGTGACCACGCGCGGGGAGGTTGGCGTCAGCTACCGGATCTTTTTCGGCCGGGCGCTGAACCAGAAGATCCGGATCGCCGGTACCGGGAAGATCGAGAATTTTCTTCGCTCCACCCGCGAGTACAAAGTCATCAACCATCATGCCCTGAACCTCGATGCGGAATATGTAAGCACCTTCCGGATCGGGAAGATGGGCAATGAATTCTCGGCCGGGGGAACCCTCTTTTCCCAGCCCGAACGACGGGAGATCTATGAGAATTTTACCGGGAAGAAAAGCGACATCCTCGAACAGATCAAAAGTGAACGGATCAGCCGGATGTCGGGTTTTCTGGCCGACCGGCTCGAAATCATCCGAGGGAAACTCTTCCTCAACCTGGCCGGCCGGTTCAACCAGCTGACCTGCCGCATTACCGAGCAAATCGCCCCGTCGAGGGACGACCGGAAGATCTACCATGCCCTGACCCCTGAGGCAGGCCTGGAGTACCGGCCCCTGAAAATCCTTTCGGTTTCCGCGGGCTATCGCACCGAATTCCGCAGCCCGACCGAGAAGGAACTTGAAAGCTTCAATCCCGCCTACATGTACAACCAGGATCTCGAAGCCCAGGAGTCGAAGATCCTTGAAGCCGTAATACGGGCCAACCTGCCGCAGACAACGGGGAGCCGGTTTGTGAGGACCCTTCACGGGCAAGCCAGGCTCTTCTACAACCGGATCGGGAAAGAGATGGTCACCTATGAATTCTACGGAGAAGACTTCTACCGCAATGCCGGCCGGGCAGACCGGACCGGACTATCGCTGGAGGGCAGGATGGAGGTGAAAGGCGGGTTTGGCCTGTCGGCCGGATGGGATTGGACCCGCTGCACCTACAAGGATTACAGCGCCGACATGTGGGAATCGGACGCCTCCGGCAACCTGACGCTGGTGTCACGCGATTTTTCCGGCAAATCCGAACCCGGGATCCCCCAGAACCGCGTGGCCGTGACCCTGGATTATCGCCGCGATCTCGGGAAGCATGCCCGGATCGGGGGGAATGCCTCGTTTGTCCACCATGACCGGTCATGGGCCGACGATGCCAACACCGGGAGGATCGATGCGTTCAACGTGGCGAATCTTGCCCTCTTCTTCGACCTGCACCTGCGCCGCTTCTTCCTTTCGGCATCCGCCGGTGTGAACAACCTGACCGATGCCCGCTATTCCGGGGAAACCAATATAAACTCAGTTCTTCGAAGGTATTACAGTGCCGGTGCCCCAAGAAATTATTCAGGGTCGGTCACCTTCGGCTATATTTTCTGACGGACAACCAAACCGATCGCCATGATGAAAAAATACCTGCTTGCCCTGTCACTCCTGGTTCCCGGGATCCTTTATTCCCAGGGTTTTCACGGCGGGAGCGCCTCCCTCAGGGCCGGCACGAATTTTCGCATCCATCCCGGAACCATATCCCAGAGCGAAGTCTTCCTGGTCAGCAGTCCGCTCGACCGGAACACCCTTTTCGCCGCCTGCAACACCATCAACTTTATTCCTTTCTTCATCAGCGAAGGGGTCTATGCTTCGACCGACGGCGGAAATACCTGGCAGGGTAGCGACACCTGCAAAGGAGAGCCGATCGCTTACCACGGAGGCGATCCGGGGATCACGATCGACCGGAACGGCACCTTCATCATCGCCCGGAAAGGGCGTGAGCCGTTTGTCGGGGTCTATTCGCATTTTTCCACCGATCACGGCCTGACCTGGTCAACGCAGAAGGTCATCTCCACCGACGACCTGGAGCGGGCGGCGCTGGCCACCGACGTCAACCCGGCAAGCGCATATTATGGCCGGACCTACGCCACCTGGGTGAAATTCGCCACACCGGTGCCGCTGATGTTCACTTACAGCGACAACGGGGCACAATCCTGGGCCCCGCCCCGGCAGGTGAACAACCCGCCGAACATGTGTGCCGGGGGCGACCTGGCAACCGGTCCCAACGGAGAAGTCTATCTGTGCTGGGCCGGCATCACCGACGTATCCCCGTTCAAGGAGATCTATGGCGGGTTTGCGAAATCGACCGACGGCGGGCAGAACTGGCAGGTTGCCGAAAACGCGTTTCCCATGAACGGGATCACGGGTGTGCTGGCCGAGAAAAAGAACATCCGGGTGAACGGATTGCCGGCTATGGCGGTCGATACCACGCAGGGGCCCCGGCGGGGATGGATCTACATCGTCACGACCCAGAAAGGCCTTGCCCCGGCGGGGTCCGACCCCGACCTGGTCCTCTACCGTTCGACCGACGGCGGGGAGAGCTGGTCGGCGGGGATCCGGGTCAACCAGGATGCGCTGAACAACGGAAAGATCCAGTACTTCCCGAACATCCACATCGACCGGTACGGGGCCGTGGATATTCTCTTTTACGACGACCGCACCACCACCAGCGATTCCACCGGGGTATTCCTGGCGCGTTCGACCGACGGCGGGGAGACGTGGAGGGAGTACGAGATCAGCGACCATCATTTTCAGCCCACACCCATCGGGGGGCTGGGACAGGGGTACCAGGGCGACGTGATCGATCTGACCTCCACCGACACGAAGATCGTGACCGTGTGGATGGACAACAGCACCGGGGTGTACCAGGTGTGGTCGGCATTGGTGGATTTTTCGTCGCTGGGGGAAGAGGAGCTTCCCAATGCGACGGGTTTTCCCGTAACCCGGTGCATGCCCAATCCCTTCCGGGATGCGACGGTCATCCGGTACTTTCTGCCGGAGGCGGAGGAAGTTTCACTTGAAATCTTCGATATTCTCGGGAACCCGGTCACCGTTCCGGTCAGCCGGCGGCAATCAGCCGGCTATCATGAAACGGAGTTCCGGTTCGACGGGCATGGGGCAGAGGCTGCCTGCGGAAAGGTGTTATTTTACCGGTTACGGGCCGGCCAGCGGGTGGAGACGGGCAGGATGGTTCACCTCGACTGATCCGCTTTCCGGAAGGATAGCTTCCACAGGATCATCGACAACAGCGACGTTACGACAAATCCCATCCAGTTCATCCAGAAGGGAAGGAACCAGCCGCCGATCCAGATGGCGATGCCGGACAGGATCCTCAGCAAATGCAACAGCGCGACCACCGCGAAGATCGTACCGGTGATGCGCATCCAGAAATTTTTCGAATTCATCCGGAGGGTTGGTTAAAGGTCTACCTCCAAAGGTACGGAATTTTGCGGCAGGGGTCAAGGTGCCGGCGAAGTTCCATTCCCGGGCTGTGTGATGATCCGGAAGGAATATTCGTAAGTGAAATAGCTGAACATCCATTCGATCAGGATGATCAGGCGGTTTCGGAAACCGATGAGCCGCACCAGGTGGATGAACATCCAGAGAAACCATGCGAAAAAGCCGGAGAAACGGCCGAAGGGGAGCTCGGCCAGGGCCTTGTTCCGGCCGATGGTGGCCAGCACTCCCAGGTCGGTGTAAGTGAAGCGTTTCTGCTCCGCCCCCTTCCACATCCGTAGGAGGTTCGCGGCCAGGTTTTTCCCCTGCTGGATGGCGGGCATAGCCAGCAAGGGATGCCCTTTCGGCGTGGACGGGGTGACCATGGCCGCTACGTCGCCAATGGCATAGATGTCGTCGTAGCCGGATACGCGGTTGAATTCATCGACCCGAATGCGGTTGTGATCGAGGATCGAGGATTCGCTCAGC
>DAONFN010000228.1:0-5566 GCA_035403625.1 Bacteroidales bacterium | reverse complement strand
GAAGATGGGGCTCGAACCCACGACCTATAGATCCACAATCTATCGCTCTAACCAGCTGAGCTACGACCACCGTGTTTGAGGGTGCAAAGGTAAAAATAATCCGGTAATCTGCAAAATCTCTTTGCGTGTTTTTAAAAAGGAGGATCACCGAGGTCAACGGTTCCCCGGGTTCGATTGCCTGGCGCAGATTTCTGAATGACAAGCTCGGGTTAGTATCGGTGATTACCATTGCTGCGGCCGTACTGATCGCTTGTCTCGGATACCTCATCACACCCGATTCGACCCCCTATGCCAACAACCAGCATTTAGAGTTGGGGCTGAAGAAGCCCGGGTTCTCCGTTTTAATGCTTCCGTTGAAGAGAGCGTCTGGCGGTACCCATTCCTCCCTGCTTCGGACCATGTTCATCGGAAAAGCGAATGAGATGGAAGAGGTTCCCGTGAGGTCATGGCGCCAGGGAAAGAATGGGATCTTCTTTGTTGAATTTGGTGCCCCGGCCGGGGATGCATCCCAGGTAAAATTTATCCCGGCCGGAGGTGCAGGTATCCCGTCCAGCAGGACGTTTCTCCTGGGGACCGACCGATTCGGCCGCGATTACCTGAGCCAACTGTTGATCGGCACACGGGTCAGCCTTTCCGTCGGACTCATCTCGGTCGCCATTTCACTGCTTCTAGGCATTACGCTTGGAGCTCTGGCCGGCTATTTCCGCGGAGCGGTCGACAATTTTATCGTTTGGCTGATCAATGTGGTATGGTCCATCCCAACCCTCCTGCTGGTGATCGCGATCACCTTTGCCCTGGGAAAAGGCTTCTGGCAGGTGTTTATCGCGGTCGGGTTGACCATGTGGGTCGAGGTGGCACGCGTGGTTCGCGGACAGATTCTCGGGATTCGTGAAAAGGAGTACGTGGAAGCTGCCCGGGCCCTGGGATTCTCCGATTTCCGGATCATTTTCCGGCACATCCTGCCCAACGTTATGGCAGCCGTCATCGTGATCTCGGCAGCCAACTTTGCCTCCGCCATCCTGATGGAAGCCGGGCTTAGCTTCCTCGGGCTCGGAGTTCAGCCACCCGTCCCCTCCTGGGGATCCATGATCAAGGAGAATTACGGGTATATCGTACTGGACCATGCATACCTGGCCGTCCTGCCGGGGCTGGCCATCATGGTAATGGTTCTGGCCTTTATGCTGATGGGAAATGCGTTGCGCGATGCACTGGATGTGCGAATGAGCTGAACTGCCTATTTTCTGATCTTATGGGATTCGAGGGTACCGCAATGAACCGGACCTTTAAGACGGCAATTCCCTTTGTCCAAGAAGAAACGCAGGGAAAAATAGAAATCGAGGCCCGTAAAATCGCTGATATGCAGGAACCCGCCTAACTTGTCGGTGCCGATGGTGAATCCGTAAGCACGCAACGCCAGACCAACCCTCGCCGTCTGCCAGTCATAAAACGAGACCGGAAGACTGGCTTCGAACCAACGGGATTCGTAACGGGGGGTGATCGACAGCTCCGAAGGTCGTCGTAACTCTTTCCTGGTGACGGGAATTCCCTGAACCAGTGACGCATTCAGATACCAGAAGTTCTTCAGGTGGTAATCGAACTGGACGCTGAGTGCCGTGGGTAACCACAGCGTGAAACGCTCCCCGTCGTAGGCCTCAGTGTTGTTTCCGTAAAACTTGTAGCTGACAGTATCGAGAAGCTGCCGCACGGTCCTGAAATTCATATGGGTAACATGTTCCCAATAAGAGGAGCGGTTGTCGATCTTCAACCTGAGGGCATGGTCACTGAAACGAATCCCGCCGAAATCGATCACCGCTATCCCGACCCGGTAGCGGTAATCTTCATAGGGCTGGGCACAGAGCGAATTGAAGTACTCCGGCTGGTGATACCGGGCCAGCCGGGTGTAAGTCACCCCAATATCGGTGGAGAATCCGCCACCCTTCACCAGCGGACTCGTTTGGTACGAATTGTTATCGTAGCCAACCGGGAGCGACATTCCTACTTCCGCTTGCATGTTCCGGACATCCAGGGTGGAGTCGTCCAGCACCGTGTAATCGAGTTTTGTCGCGCTGAAGTACATACCACCATAGCCCAGAAGCCGTCTTACCGTGATCCCGGCTGCGATCCGGTCAAATCCGCGGGCATAGACCACATTCCCGTAGGTCAGTCCGATCTCGGCCCAGGCCATGGCCGCCGCCGACATCCGGCCCTGGTCGTGATACGGAACACCTTGCTGCGGCCGGTAGTTCAAACCCAGGTAAAGAAAGTTAGCCACGTCGTGCGGGATGTTCGAACCAGACAAAACCGCCCGGACTGCCGTGGTAAGGGCGAATGCGTGTTTACCAATCGTGAGCATGGCCCCGGGACCATCGACGCGGGCCTGGAGGTAGAGGTTTTTATCCCGGGTATTGGCATAATGATAAAAAATACGCTCCTCGGTACCATAGTCCTCGCTGTGGGTCGGCCACTGGTAGCCCGATCTGAAAAAATTGCTGAAACGATAGTCATACTTCTTCATAAACAGGTAATTGTTTTGAAGCGACAGATTCGCACCCAGCAACTGGATATCGAGGTACGTCTTTGAATTATGGATGGCCGATGGGTTCAGCAGAAGTCCGTTCACCCCACTGAAATTTCCCAGGGTGCTGCCCAGCATCTCCTGGCCCTGTGCCTGCCCTGCGGGGAAATACGATGCCACTCCCGAAAGCAAAAGGATCATACCGTAGCATCGCATCCACGCGAAGCCGAACAGGCTGCATCCTCTCACATGTTTCGTTCTCATAGCGCAGGTTTAACTCGTACAGGCCGGCCGTTAGTATCCGTAATCCGTTTACTAGCCCGGTATAAAGACAGTGTGAACCATTCCCGGTTGCCTGATCGGGCATTCCCGGTGTAAAAGAAATCAGGCTCCGGCTCGAAAAATATGTGTAATTTTGCACTCCCTTTACGGATCCCGCGGATGTGGCGTAATTGGTAGCCGCGCAAGACTTAGGATCTTGTGCCTTCGGGCGTGGGGGTTCGAGTCCCTTCATCCGCACCCATTATAATGACAACAAACTTATCCATTCATGAAGATCACACGTGAAAGTACCGGCGAACTTACGGCCCTGGTACGGCTGGAGATCGGCCCTGAGGATTACAGTGCCGCAGTTGAAAAGCAGATTAATGATTACAAGAAAAAGGCGAACCTCCCGGGGTTCCGTCCGGGACATATCCCCACGGGATTGGTGCGGAAGATGTACGGCAAGGCCATACTGGCCGACGAAGTGAACCGGCTTATCTCCGACAACCTCGTGACGTACATCCGTGACGAGAAGCTTGACATCCTGGGCAACCCCATCCCAAGCCTGGAAAAGAATGCGGAGATTGATTTCGAGAATCAGGACTCGTTCATCTTTTATTTCGATCTGGGACTGACTCCCGAGTTTTCGATCCCCGTGGATAAAGACATGAACATTGACAATTACGTCATTACGGTCGACGACTCCATGGTCGACAAATATGTTGAAGATACCCGGAAACGCTTTGGAAAACCCTTGCAAACAGAGGCGCCTGAAGCAGGAACGGATGATGGAGCCGCAGCCGAACCGTCGGTAGAGCCTGCCGAGATGACCCCCGATTTCTTTAATATGGTTTACCCCGGCCTTGGTTTGCAAACGGAAGAAGATTTCCGCGAACAGGTGAGAAAAGATGCTTCCTCGAGCTTCAACGCTGAAGCAGAGAAACTTCTGTTCAATGATATCATCGACGCCCTGGTGAAAAATACCGAAATGCCGCTTCCCGACGAATTCCTGAAGCGCTGGCTGGTGGATAACAACGAAGGGAAGTTTACCCCGGAAGAGATCGAGAAGAATTACCCGGCCTTTGCCGATTCAATGAAATGGCAACTGATCGAGAACAAACTGATCCGCGACAACGGGATCGAGGTGAAGGACGAGGATATCCGTACTTACATCCGCCACTTCATGCTCCGTCAGGTCAACATGGAAGACGCAGATCCGGAAATGCAGAAACGCTATGAAACCATCGTCGATTCGCTGATGGAGAACAAAGAGCAGGTGAAACGGATCAACGATCAGCTTTATAATGCCAGGCTCATGGATTATTTCAAGGCCAATGTCATTTTCCACCGCAAGGAAGTCTCTTATGATGAGTACATCCGGATAGCTGCGGAAAAACATGCCCGTGACCATCAGCATGATCACCTCCATGACCACCATCACGATCATGATCACGACCATGACCATGACCATGACCATGACCATGACCACGAACACGATCACGAACACGACCACTGAAATTAACAACAAACCGTTAACCATGGACGAATTCACCAGATATGCAACCGCTCACCGGGGGATAAACCCGCTGACACTGGCCCGGTACAAATCAGTCACTTCCAATTACATATCGCCCACCATCATCGAGGAACGCCAGCTGAACATAGCCACCATGGACGTATTTTCGCGTCTGATGATGGACCGCATCATTTTCCTCGGTGTTCCGATTGACGATTATGTCGCCAACATCATCCAGGCGCAGTTGTTATTCCTTGAATCGGTCGATTCCCGCAAGGACATCCAGATCTATCTGAATACCCCGGGAGGATCGGTCTATGCAGGGCTTGGAATTTACGACACCATGCAATACATCAACCCCGACGTGGCTACCATTTGTACGGGTATGGCCGCATCGATGGGTGCAATCCTGCTCTGTGCGGGTGAAAAAGGAAAACGCACGGCCCTGAAGCATTCGCGTATCCTCATACACCAGCCGATGGGAAGCGCCGAGGGACAGGCGTCGGATATCGATATCACCGCCCGTGAAATCCAGAAACTTAAAAAGGAACTCTACGAGATCATCGCCCTCCATTCCGGACAGCCTTTTAAAAGGATCTTAAAGGATGCTGACCGCGACTACTGGATGACCAGCGAGGAAGCCCGCGAATACGGCATGATCGACGAGATCCTGGTTCGTTCCAGACAAAACTCCTGAGATGGCCAGGCAGACGGAAAGGTGCTCGTTCTGCGGAAGGACTAAGGAAGAGACCCGGTTGCTGATCGCCGGGCTGGAAGGCCATATTTGTGATGCCTGCGTGGAACAGGCACAGGCTATCCTGACTGAGGAAATGGCCGGTGAGAATTTTTCGCACACCCATGATTTCAAGCTTCTCAAACCGGCTGAGATCAAGAAACATCTCGACCAGTTCGTAATTGGGCAGGATGAAGCCAAGAAGGTCATCTCCGTGGCGGTTTATAACCACTACAAACGGATCGCCCATGTGGAAGCGGCAACCGGAAGCGACATTGAGATCGAAAAATCCAATATCGTAATCGTAGGCGAAACCGGTACCGGCAAAACGTTGCTAGCCCGCACCGTCGCCAAATTGCTGCATGTTCCATTCTGTATCGCGGATGCAACAGCCCTGACCGAAGCCGGCTATGTCGGCGACGACGTAGAGAGCATCCTTTCCAGGTTGCTCCAGGTGGCCGACTACAACGTAGCCGCGGCGGAACGAGGGATTGTTTTCATCGATGAGATCGACAAGATCGCCCGCAAAGGCGATAAC
>DAONFN010000227.1:0-5579 GCA_035403625.1 Bacteroidales bacterium | reverse complement strand
AGAGGGTGCGGAATCCGAGATCGGCATAGCAATCGGGGATCGATTCGCGGAGGATGGTATCCCAGAAGAGGATGCCGGGTTCGGCCGACTGCCAGGCGTTGTGAACGATCTTGCTCCACAGTTCGCGGGCCCGGATGGGTTTTCTGAAGGTGGGGTTGGATGAATCGACCGGGTAGCGCTGGATGTATTCCGAATCGCTGACCACGGCGCGCATGAATTCGTCGGTAAGTTTCACCGAGATGTTGGCCCCGGTCACCTTCCCGGCTTCGAGCTTGGCATCGATGAAGTTGGCGGCATCGGGGTGTGCCACTGAGATACTCAGCATCAGCGCTCCGCGGCGGCCTTCCTGGGCCACTTCACGGGTGGAATTGGAGTAACGCTCCATGAACGGCACGATGCCGGTCGAGGTCAACGCGCTGTTTTTCACTTCGCTGTGCTTGGGCCGGATGTGCGACAGGTCATGGCCCACCCCTCCCCTGCGCTTCATGAGCTGGACCTGCTCCTCATCGGTTTTCATAATGGCCCCGTACGAATCGGACGGGCCGTCGTTGCCGATCACAAAGCAATTCGAGAGGGAGCCGATCTGGAAATCGTTGCCGATCCCGGCCATCGGGCTTCCCTGGGGAACAATGTACCGGAAATTCCGCATGAGTTCGAACAGTTCGTCCTCGCTCATCGGGTTGGGATATTTCTTTTCGATCCGGGCGATCTCGCGCGCGATCCTCCGGTGCATATCGTCGGGAGTCAACTCAAAAAGCTGTCCTTCGGAATTCTTGAGTGCATATTTGTTGGCCCATACGTTGGCTGCAAGACTGTCGCCCTTGAAATACTCGGTCGACTTCTCCACCACCTCGGCAAAGGAGTATACTTTACGTGCCGGTTCCTCTTTTTTCATCTCTTTCATGTCCAATGCTTCCATCGAAATTTTAGGGCGGATCCTTTTAGCCAGAACATCCTCATACAGGCCTGTTTTCTGATCCGTCTCCTTATTTGTCACCGTGTCTTTTTCCATGCATGAACAGGGTTTAACTGCCAGGTTAAATTTTTCTAAATTCTTGTTCTTTCGAACGTTCCAGTAAAATCGAGGGAAGTGTTTCGAGGAGGCAAGTTACAACGATCATTGACTTCCGGTTAATATAGTTATTAACACACGGAAGGCATTTTTGGGGTAACCGGCTGAAAGCAACAAAATTATGCTTTAATAATTCCGGAAAGCCCTGTCAGACGTGACTTAAGGAAGGTTTTCGCTGTGCCAGAGGAGTTTCGTGCCGAAGCCGAGGCGGTTATCGGTCAGTTTGATGAAATCCGGGGTTAAAATCCACACGTGAAGGCGGGGCATCAGGCGAGCCACCGGGAACCGCTTGAGGTAGACAGACTTCACCTGGTCCTGCTCCTCCCGGGTCGGGAGCGCCAGGGTGCCGGTGAACTGGATCCCGCGGATCTTTCCCACAAGCCTGGTTTCCAGTGCAACAGTTCCCGCCACCCGGTAATTTCCCCCCTCCGTGACATCTTTCACATGCCGGGTATCGGGATCGGAAGTGAGGATAAACCGGGAGAATTCCTTCTGCCAGGCATAGTAACAGGTGGCGCAGTAGGGTATGTTGTCGCGTGCGACGGCCAGCGTGAGTATATGGTGTTCACGGATAAAGTCGAGGATCCGTTGATCGGGATGGGTCATATCAGAAATCGAGGCTGAGGGAGAAATAAAACACCGGCTTCTTCACCCGTCCGTCTTCCACACCCCAGGCCAGGTCGCCCCGGAGGAAATAACCGAAGAGCCGCGTACGGGCCCCGCAGCCGAATCCTTCCACCAGCGGGTCCTTCTGCATCTCCACCTTGATGAAGAGCGGACCACGGGCGTAATAGCGGGTGAAAAGCTGGTTTTCAGCCGACCAGGGCGAAGAGCCTGTCCAGGCCGTTCCTGCATCCCCGAAGGCGACCAGTTGGAAGTTGTTGATGAAATCGGACCGGATCGGCCGGTTGAAGAGGTAGCGGAACACCGGCAGGCGGATCTCCGAATTGAACACGAAAAAGCTGTTCCCGTTCCGGATGTTCTGCGAGAATCCGCGCATGTTGGTGGCCAGGGTCTGGAACGCATAAGACTGGTCGGTGGAGACCGGCACGTCGCTGTTGTACTGCGGAAAGAGCCAGTTATCCACCCCACCCATGTAATAAAGGAGTTTGTTGCTGCCGAAAGAGGTGCTGGCAGCCAGCCGGTTCGCCCATACCAGGGTCCGGTGCAACCGCTGGTAGTTACGGATGTCGAGCCCCACCACGATGATGTTGTTTCCCTTGCGGTTCATCATCTGGTAATATTCGCCGAAGATCTTGTAGCGCGTACCATGGTATAGGTTCAGCCCCAGGTTGCGGGTATTGTCGTAGGTAAGCTCCCCTTTTACGCTGCCCCACACATCGTGTTTGTCGGGTTCCCGAAGGTTGGCCTGGTCGGTCGAAAGGTAAACGCTCCGGTCATAGCGCACGGAAGCCGTTCCTTTGAGGTTCAGCACCGGGGTGAAGGGGTAGGTGGCCACATAATAGAGTTCATGGATGCGGTGCCTGACGATGGAATAATACCCGGTTTCTTCGACCGATTTACGGTGGAACACGATCTGGTGGTCAAGCCTGCGCTTGTAGTTCCCGTAGCTGAAGAGGTACTCGTTATTGATCAGGTTCACGTTCAGCCTTACCCCGCCGCTGATCCGGTAATCCTCCATCAGGTCGGTCACACCGGCCATGAACAGGGCGTTCAGCCCGGGGTTGATGAACACCGGGGTCTGGCTGCCGGTAAAGGGCTGGTAGGCGAAATTGAGGTACGTGAAATCGATCTGGGTGACCATCTGGTCGATGTAATACTCGACGTTGTAGTTCAGTTGCTTGGCATTCCGGTACGGGTCGGTGGTGTCGCGTGGGAGACCGGCAAGGCTGCCTCCGGGCAGGCGGCTCCCCGTGGTCGGACGAAAGAAGTTGGCCGGCTCTTTTCCTTTGGGTTCCTTCACGCCTGCCCGGGGTTCCCGTTTGCCGGCGGTATCGGATGCGGCCGGAGCGGCAAGCGACTCTTCTTTTACGCGCACCAGGGTGAAGTGCTTTTTTTGCGTCAGGCGGAAAGGCTCTGTGGTTTTATGAGTGGTATCGACCCGCGAAATGGTGATCCCGTTGGTCACCGGTTTTCCCTTCACCTCCCTGAAATAGGAAGGAGCCGGCGTTGATTTCGTGACCTTTTCAGGGAGCACCAGATCGGAGAGATACATGCGGTAGTTCCGGTCCCGCAGCAGGATCTCCGCCATCCGGGCGCCACGGGGCGATACGTCCTGCTCCAGGATATTGCGGGAGTAGTCGGTAACGGGGAATGAGGTGGTGAAATACCGGTAATGGGCAGTGGTATCGATAAAGGCAATGGTGCTGTCGTAGCGGGCAAGGTACCGGTTTACGATCCCGTTCTGATCGCTGAGGTAGCAGAAGTACCGGTCGGAATAGGGCATCGGCTGGGTCTCATGCGCATCCGGAGTGTTGGTAAGCCGTTGAAGAACGTTGTGTTTGGTCGAATAATGGAACAGGAACAGGTCGTTAAAGTAGCGGATTTTCGAAGCTTTAACCGGTTCGTCGAAGCGGATCGTGTCGCTGGTGCGGTTGGAGGAAAAGATGATGTCGGCCGAATGGTTGATGAACCGCGGGTTCAGATCGTCCCACCGGTCGCGGGTGATCTGCTCGTGAGAACCGGAGGCCGGGTTATAGACGAAAATATCCGATTGTCCGTTCTGCACGGCCGACATGACGAGCAACGTCCCGTCGTCGGAATAGGAGATATCGAGCACCTTCTGGAAGTTGACCAGTAACTGGTGTTCCAGCACCCGGTCGCCGAAATGGTAGAAATAGAGCCAGATGCCTCCCTTGCGTTCGACCAGGAAGGCCAGCACCGACCCGTCGGGATGCCAGGCGATCAGCGGGTAGGAATCGTCGGGCCGGTCGGCCAGCCGGTACCCACCCCGGTACACTCGTTTCGTCTTCCCGGTTTCCATGTCCCTGACCATCACTTTGAAGATGCCGAGTTGCAGGGTGGCATAGGCCACGCGGTTCCCGTCGGGGCTGATCTTCAGGGAGTGGTAGAGCCGGTCGGGTTTGTTGCGGGTGTTGAGCGGCAGCCCGGCAGGCAGGGAACGGCTGCTCTCCTGCTCCCGGTAGATCTGCTTGTAAAACGCCAGCCATTCCTGTACGATCCCCTGAAATCCGACGCCCAGCACATACTGGAACCCTCTTTCCACATTGTGGCTCAGGCGGGCCATGTAAACGATGTTTGGAATGGTCGCGGGGCCGTATTTAAAGGCGATGTAATTCCACAGGGAGTGCCCGGCATAGGTGGCCTCTTCTCCCGTCAGGCTGTTGAATTTCTCATATTTGCGGTTCAGGATGGCATCGCGGACCTCATTCTCGATGTCGGCATCCCATTTCCGGGAGATGAACGAGACCAGGCCGTTGATGTACCATTCGGGAACGGTAAAAAGGGCGTTGTTCTTGATCTGCGCCCCGATCCCCGTACCGTAGATCATGTTGTTGAGGATCACCTGGGCAATCCCGGCACGGATCTGGCGTTCGAAATGCTCGTAGCATCCGTCGAAAAAGAGCAGCACCCGTCCGCCGATGATCCGGGTCACCCCTCCGGTGTTGTAGTAATCCCAGTCGCCATAGAGTCCTATATTGCTCTGTTTCAGATCAGAAAGTGTGTTGAAGATGATAAACTGCACCTTCTCCTCCAGGTTCGACTGCAAATCAAGTTCGATCTCGCGGTAATGCTTGTCGGCATATTCCGCCGCATAAAGGGCCAATTTATTCCCGTTCTGGTAGAAGTACGTGTCGAATTTCTCGAAGCGGAAATTCTGCCACAGGAATTCCCCGTATTGCACCCGGCTTTTCCCGAAAGTGAGCTGGGAGCCATTGTAGAACTGGGCGGAAACGGTCACCGGGAAGAGCATGGCGAAGACGAGGCAGGCTGCCAACCAGGCAGGAAAATTCATGCTGCGGTTCATCTTTTCAGCCCTTATCATACCCGGTAAAATGAGGGAATCCATTGGATGCGCTAAGGTACAATTATTTTCGTAAGGGGGCATTACCGGCCATTTTCATACCTTTGCCCGCTGGTTACAATTCATCCCGATGATCACAATCAAGAAATTCGTTTTCAATACCTTCATGGTTAATTCCTACCTCCTCTCGGATGAAACCGGCGAAGCACTGCTCATCGATGCCGCCTGTTACGGGAAAGACGAAGAGGAGGAACTCTCCGGTTACCTCGCTTCCAACCACCTGAAGCTGGTGCGCAACCTGAACACCCATTGCCATATCGATCACATCCTGGGCAACGGTTACATCGCCGCAACCTATGGGATGGGTCCCGAATACCATGCCGCCTCCGTCCCGTTTTTTCATACGGCCCAGGAGATCGGCTACTCCTTTGGTTTTGTCCTTGATGACATCCCGGAACCCCGGGGGTTGCTCAGGGACGGAGAAATAGTGCGGTGGGGAAACTCGGAACTGAAGGTATTCTATACACCCGGTCATGCGGAAGGCAGTGTTTGCCTGTACAA
>DAONFN010000226.1:0-5601 GCA_035403625.1 Bacteroidales bacterium | reverse complement strand
CCGTTTGAGCAGGTCGAGCAGGGCAATGAGGGGCAGCGGGATGAGGATCAGCAGGTTGACCAGGTAATAGTCATGTACGTCTAAAACCTGGAAGAAGAGGAGGAGAAAACCCGCACACCCGATAATCAACAGAATCATCAGGGAAAAAAAGAAACGGTTGACATACCTGACCGAGGCGATCAGGATGGCCAGGATGACAGGGAAGATCCGCAGCGCTTCGGTATTGAAGAACATGGGAACGAGCACGGTGAGGAAGGTGTCCCACGTATGGCTCCGTCCTTCGGGGCTCATATCCCAGATGGGGAGGATGCCGTTGAGGAAGACGCCGTGCAGGTTCTGCGAGTTGTAATAGGCGGCATAGCGGTACCAGGCAACCAGCAGCCCGATCACCACCGGGTAAGGCCACAGGCGGGCCCACCGGGTGATCCAGATGTTCTGTTTCCGCATGAAAACCGATCGGTAGAGCTGGATGCCCAGCAGGGCGACAAAGAGCAGCATCGATGAGAGCTTCAGCAGCCCGGCCAGGAGGAAGACGGCAAAGGCAAGCCAGTACCATTTGTTCTTTTCGGTCCGCAGGGCCTTCCAGTAGAGGTACCCTCCGGTGAGCGCCAGTCCCAGCGCCGGGGCATCGGGAAGGAAGTTGCTGGCGTAATACCCGAGGATGGGCGAGCTGAACAGAAACAGCGGGAGGAAAATCGCCCAGAAGAGATCATCGAAGAATTCAAGGCAGAATTTAAACAGGGCAAACAGCCCGGTAAAGACGAACAGCAGGTTGACCAGGCGGAAAATAAACTCATGGGCCCCGAAGACCTTCCAGAGTTGTCCGACAGTGAAATAGATGATCGGAAATTCGCTGATGGTCCTGCCGCCCTTGTCGCCCACCGCGTTCATGGCAGGCCGGAAGAAATTCCGGTTATCGACGCAGTAGTTTTTGGTGATGGATAGGCAGTCGGTTTGTCGCCAGATGTGATGGTAGCTGGGCCGCTGGAACAGGATGAAATGATATCCATACTGGATGGAAACGGCGAGAAGCGCCAGTGTAAAGATAAGCTCAGCTCTTTTTTTCATTCCCATGCGCCGGTTCAAGGGTATCTGCATTCTGTGACCGTCAAAAGTAGGGATTTTATTGACCCGACGAACATTTTCCCTAGTTTTGCAGATCAACCCGTACGTGCCGTAAAGAGGATCCCTCCCGGCCCCTGCTACCGATGAAGATCATAAAACCCTTCCTGTTCCTGCTTTTCCTTGTGTTATCGGTCATTCCACCGGTGCAGGTAGCCTGCCGGTTCCTGCCCGATCCCCTGCTCAAGGGTTATTTCCGCCCGGTTGCCGAACCTGAGCTGAAGTATTTCACCTGGCGCCGGTGGTTTGCCGGCACGTTCCAGGATAGCACAGTGCAGCGTACCAATGAGCATACGGGATTGCACAACACGCTGGTGCGACTGCGGAACCAGGCTGATTATACGTTGTTCGGGGAGACCCATGCCCCGGGATTTATCCGCGGAAAGGAGGGCTGGCTCTACGAGGAAGACTACATCTACGAATACACGGGCCGGTATTTCGTCGGGCCGCGGGCGATCGACCGGAAGATCGACCGGCTGAAAAATGTTTCGGATACCCTGGCGGCTCTTGGTATCCGGCTGGTCGTGGTGATCGAACCCGGCAAGGCCAGCTATTATCCCGAGCACATCCCGGCGCGGTACCGTCCCGACCGGGGGAGCCTGAGCAATTATGAATACTTCATCCGCCGTTCCGGCGCGGCGGGTCTTCCCGTGCTTGACCTGAACCGGTGGTTCACCCGGGTCAAGGACACTTCCCGCTACGCGCTGTTCCCGCGGTACGGCATGCACTGGAGCCTTTATGGCGCCAACCTGGCCGCCGATACCCTTTCGAAATACATCGGGCGGCTGACGGGGGTACCGATGCCTTCCTTCCGGCCTGCCCGGATTGAGCTTTCGGACCGGCCGCGCGGAACCGATTACGACATCGGCGACCTGCTGAACCTGGCGTGCGCCCTCCCTGCCGGCCGTTACGCCTACCCGGAGGTTCCATTTGCCTCGATGCCCGACGGGAAGCTGCCGGCCCTCATCATCGCCGACAGTTATTACATCAACCTAGTGGAAAATTACGGGAAGAAGATGTTCGGGAAGCAGGATTACTGGTATTACAACTACAGCCTCTATCCGCACCAGAATGATCAGCCGCCGCTGAAAGCCGACAAATCAGCCCTTGACTCCACCCTGAAGCAATACCGCGTGGTGATGCTGATGGTATCGGAGATCAACCTGCACTGCTGTTTCTGGAATTTCGCCGATGAAGCCTACCGGGCTTTTCATCCGGAAGTGGAAGATTCGAAGTTCGATGAGTTCGAAAACACCATCCGCATCGACCGCGAATGGTTCCGTTTTATGGTCAGAAGATCGGTGGAAGAACACCGTCCGCTCGATGCGATGATCGCAGCCAATGCAAGTTACATGTTCAACGCCAACTACGAGGCGTTCGAACACAGAACACGTCTCGACACGATCCATCACCTGCGCCTCTCGATCCCGAACAATCCCGAATGGATGAAAAATGTCGAACGGAAGGCAAAGTTGTGGAATGTGCCGCTGGATACGGCGATGATGGCGGATGCAATCTATTCCTACAATCTATCGAAAAAGAAACCGTAAATTTGTGTGATATACCCAGTACAGTGCTTATGAATAAAATTGCCGGATTCGTTGCCATACTGACTCTTGCGCTGATCCCGCGGATCGCCGCCGCGCAGGACCTTCCCTACCAGCAGGGGCTTGAGCCGAAACCCCTCACCCCCGACGAGTTGTTTGTCCTTTCGTCTATCCCGGAAGTGAAGCTTCCCGCGCGATACCAGGGCGACAATGCCCCGCTCCTGCCGTCGAGCGTGGATAACTCCACCCAGCCCTATTTCCGCACCATCACCTGGCAAAGCGGGTACGAATGCGGACAATCGGCCGGTGTGGCGTTTAACTTCACCTATGAGATCGATCGTTTGCGTATGACGCCGGCGACGCAGCCTTCCACCCAGTACCCGACCCATTTTGTGTGGGATTTTCTCAACAATGCCAACAATTACCAGGGTGCCAGTTTCTTCGATTCATGGGAGATCATCCGCGCCTGCGGCACGATGAACGTGGCCGATTACGGCGGCGCCCTCAACACCGGGGGATACACCCGCTGGATCTCGGGCTACGACCCCTACTACAACGGCATGAGCAACCGGATCAATTCGGTGAAAGCCATCCGGGTCGATTCACCGGAAGGTCTCCAGACGCTGAAATACTGGTTGTATGAGCATCTCGAGGGATCGTCGGTAGGAGGGGTGGGCAACATCTACGGACAATATTTCGGAACGCCTTCAACGACGCTGCCGGCCGGGACTCCGATGGCGGGAAAGTATGTCCAGACTTACTGGGGAGGCAGTCCTTCACATGCCTGGACCATTTGCGGGTACAACGATTCGATCCGGTATGACTTCAACGGCGACGGGCAATACACCAACAACATCGACATCAACAACGACGGGGTGGTGGATATGCACGACTGGGAGATCGGCGGGCTGAAATTCGCCAACGGTTATGCCGGATGGAGTTGGAGCGACATGGGGTTTTGCTATACGATGTATAAAAATCTTGCTGACGGCATCGGTTTCGGCGGGATCTGGAACCATACGGTGTACATCCTCGATGTGAAGACCACCTGTGCCCCGAAACTCACCATGAAAGTCACCTTGAAGCACACCTCACGGAACAAGCTGAAAGTGACGGCCGGGGTCAGCACCGATGTTTCGGCGACAGTGCCATCCTATGTTCAGGAATACCCGATCTTCAACAACCAGGGGGGTGATCTTTTCATGCAGGGAGGCACCACCGAAGCCGACAAGACCATCGAATTCGGGCTTGACCTGACCCCCTTGGTCAACCAGATTACCGTCAGCCAGCCGGCCAAGTTCTTCCTGCAGGTACAGGAGACCGACCCGTCGGGTGTAGCCACCGGCGAGATCGTCGGGTGGTCGCTCATCGATTATTCCGGTACGACGCCCTTTATCCTGAATTACCCCGGATCGAACATTCCGATTCAGAACAATACCACCACCCGGCTCAGCCTCACCTATACCATTTCGGTTGTCAAACCGGGCATCACCAATGCCACGCTGCCTCCTGCGCAGATCTATCAACCCTATGATTTTACCCTTTCGGCTGCGGGAGGCACTCCTCCTTACCGGTTCGACGCGAAGCTGTCCTACCCTGAAAACACGCTGCCGGCGACCTTTCCCACGGTGACCTCACAGCCCCTTACCCTCACCAACAACAACACGGGGTATGCGGTTAAAACCCTCGACTTCAACTTCCCGCTTTACAAAGGCAGTGTCAGCAAGGTGTACGTTTATGCCGACGGCTATATCCTGTTCGATGATCAGCCCTACACCTATCCCTACCTCGTAGATAAAATGCTCCTGTTCCGGCAAACCCGCATCCTGTCGCCGTTCATGGCCGATCTCGGCATCTATCCCGGCTCGGGGCAGGGAATTTGGTACGAAGGGAATTCCAGCTATGCCATATTCCGCTGGAAAGCATCTCTCTATGGAATGCAGGGAAGCACTAACCTCAACTTCGCAGTGAAGATATACCCGAACGGCACCATCGAATATTACTACGGCGACATGACGTTCCCGCCGGGCACTCCCTGGACGGGGGGCATGTCGTCGGGCGACAACAAAAATTATCAGTTCTCGGCGCTCAGTAACGGGGCGATCACCGCCAATACCCTCGACCGGTTCAACTCCTGCGGGTTCCCTCCCGAAATGGAGATCACGGAAGACGGGCATTTCAAGGGAACTCCCGAACATTCGTACCAGATCGTACCGGTCAAGTTCGAGGTTACCGACAACAATAACCTCTCCTCCACCCGCACCCTGCTCTTCAGCTCTTACGGGCTCCTGATCAGCCAGAGCATCCAGTCGGGCAGCGACACCCTCATCGAATACGGCGAAACGGCTAATATTACGTTGCATCTGACCAATGTAGGGGCTCAGGCGCTGAACCAGATCTCGTTTTCCATCACCGAAGCCGATCCCTGGATCACTCTGCTCGACAGCACGGAGATGATCGCCACCATCGGAGGGGGACAAGTTTTAACCCTGAATAACGCGCTAACTTTCAATGTTTCTCCCAATGTGCCCGACAACCACGCGTTCACACTCGTGTTGCATGTACAGTCGCAGGAGCAGGGATTTCAGCGCCAGATACCGCTTACCGCACATGCCCCGATATTCAGGATCACCGGCATTGACTTTGCCGATGGCGATAACGGCCGGCCTGAGCCCGGGGAGAGCGCCGACCTCCTGGTGACATACCGCAACGAGGGAAGCGCCGACGTTTCAGCCGTGCAGGTGCACCTGGTGTCGCTCGATACCAACCTTGTACTCAACAGTGCTTCCGGCAGCATTCCCCAGCTTTCCTCCGACTCATCAACCACGCTTGTGTTTCACGCGACAGCCGGAATCGGCACCTCGTTCGAACATATCTATCCCATCCGGTCCGATATTACGGCAGTCAACAATTTTGCGGGAAGTGACACCCT